>JANMOR010000555.1:0-10813 GCA_031369435.1 Chitinophagaceae bacterium | reverse complement strand
CAGACTGCTTCCCGTGTTGGTTGCTGTTCCACTGGGCTCTCCCTGTCATTGGTGTTTGAGGATTTCAGTGAAACTTATTTCACCCGCCCAATCACACGCGTATTCACCCCACTGCGGCCTCGGTTTGGGGTTGGGTTTGCTTCTTTTCATCTTCGTTGCTTTGATTGACGCTGAAATAGAAAAACTCAACGAAGCTCTCTTATTAAAATTACTGAATGAAGGCAATGCTTTTGACGAACCATTACACCCTGTTAAAAAGGACCGCCTGCATCTTTGTTTTCGATTAGAGGATGATGAACATATGAATTATGGATTTTTATACAATGGAACTTTTTGGGAAAGATTGGACTATGATCCCTTTGGATGGTATACAAAGCATGATGAAATAGATAGTGGAAAAATAAAAAATGCTTTGAAAGAATGATGAACAGGATAACAAAATAAAAACATCACTGCATGAAAGTAGAAATAAATCCTTTTGCTGCCAACGACGGCTCACCACTTGCCGGTAAAGAAGTGGAGTTCTTTAAATGGGCAAAACAAAAACATAAAAAAGAATTGTCTTTACTTCCAAAAGAAGAACAAAAGAAAATTCTTGAAGGTGAAAAAAGATTGGCTAAAAGAATGAACAGTTAAAGAATATATTCTTATAAGTAATTTACATCCTCACAAAAACTTTAAAGATTGCTTCGCCACAAAGCCAACCACGAGCCACACTTGCTCGCAATGACGCTACGTAGTTGTAACTCTTCTCGTTACCGTCATTGCGAGGTACGAAGCAATCTGCATTCTTAAGAAGCTCAATGCCTGTTGTATATTTCTCAGCTTTCTTTTATCTTACTAAAAACAGCATAAATGCCCAAAGGCGGTTCTGTTTACATGATTTGCAGCAACAATCATTCAACAATCTACACAGGCATAGCCAGTGATTTACTTGTGCGTGTACAACAACACAAAAGCAAAGAAGACCCAAACTCATTTACTGCAAAGTATAATTGTATTAAACTTGTTTACTATAAATTCTTCGAAACCATAGAAGCTGCCATTGAAGAAGAAAAACGAATCAAAGGAGGTAGTCGCAAACAGAAAGAGGCATTAATCAATAGTATGAATCCAGGGTGGAAGGATTTATGGGAAGAAATAAAGCACTGGTAACAATGCAGATTACTTCGCCAAACAACAAGAGCTCGCAATGACGCTTCGTAGTTGTAATCCTTATCGTTACCGTCATTGCGAATAAGTGAGAATAAGGATAGCTTATTCGAAATTTACGACCCCAGGTCAAAGCAATCTTTATTCTTACGAAAACAAAATAACAACAACTGCAAAAAGCACTATCAATTAATAAAACAACTCCGCATAATTCTTCGCAAAAGTTTGCCAAAGATTACTATCCCTTAATTGCCAGAGCACAGAGCCAACCAGTAATACAAGAAAAACGGTGAGGAATGGTTTGTAATTTTTCTTCCTGTACACATCTATACCCAATAAGATGCCTACGATCACAAGGTCCAGCACATCGGTGATGGTAATGGCATCGCCTAAGCTCAATCCAAAACTGTGGCCCAGCCCCCGTGCTACTCCCGGCCCGATTGCAAGAATTCCTGTGGCAATCATATACCGCATATGTGAGTTGGACGTTTTGCGGTTGATCATGGCAAGACTCCAGAAAATGGCAAAGGATAAAAAGCCCCGCATATCAAGCACAATGAACGTAAGATTTTCATGTTCAGGTATGTTTGCCTCAATGCCTCTAAAATAACCTCCCCTGCCAATAAGAAACAGCGAAAGGATAATGAGCGGCCCCAATACCCAGGAAACTTTCCCGATTGTTCTGTGCAGTTTCGCCCTGCCATATTGTATGAGTAAAGGTTGTGCTATCAGTAACAGCATCCAAGTCATGAGCAAGGCGCCATGAATATGGATGAGTGGAGTTGCATTTTTAAAATGCGGGAAATGGCTGGTGTAGGATTGATAAAATCCCCACTGTACGCCGATTAAAATCAGGAATATAAAAATGGATGTGTTGCGATACACTTGTTGCATGGGTTGTTTTTTAAATGTGAGATTGAGGAAGTTGAAACTACCTATTTCCTTTTACAATTGCAAACAACTTCCGGCGACCGGATAGGAGAGTTTGTTACCAAACAAAGGAGACAAAATAATTCATGCTCAAATTATACAGATTGCTTCGCCACAAAGCCAAACACGAGCCATCTAACTCGCAATGACGCTCCTTAAAAAAGTCCCTGCTCAATATATTGATCAAACAAACTTTTTAGTTTCAATCAAACTCTTACTGATAGGATGTTGAATATTGATAAACTGTAATTCACCACAGTAGTACTAAGAATCATCAGGGCGATTGACGGGAATTGGCTGTCATAATTCCCGTCTTGACCTTTTGTTTCTTTTGTGTCAAGACAAAAGAAAGGAAAAAAAAGGTTGCCTTAAATTCCTGGGGTCGGCTATCGCCAGACCCCGGGGCTACATAACATTTGCAAACTGTTCGCTACTGTTAGCGTTCACGCAACGTTGATAGAAATTACATTAAGTTGGTTAGCGGGGACGCCAACAACAGCAGCCAGTTCTGTTGAATTTGCTGTCATCATTCCCGTCTTGACTTTTTTCTTTACTGTTAAAACAAAAGAAAAGAAAGACAAAGAATTACAAATAAATTTGTCTTCGCCCAAGTTGCTGTCTTTGCCAAAAGGATATATAAAAAAAACAAGTGAATGCTGTATATGATTAGAATTCTCATCCTGTCGATTTTTGTTATTTCATTACTGTTTTCATGCCGGGGTATAAGAACCCTGCCTGCTGATTATGCAGGCTACCAGCAAAAGAGCCGCCCTCATATGATTGCTATATTTATGGATGGCACAAGAGACAAACCACATAAAGACCTACTCAGAAATACAAATGTTTTTAAAACGCACCGTTTAGCCGACACGAATATAAAACAGCTTTATATTGAAGGTGTAGGTGCAGGTAACAGGGTGAAAGACGGGATCCATGCCATCACTACAAATGAACGGGTGATGAGAGCCTATCGTTTCCTTAGTGAAAATTACAAGAAGGGTGATTCCATTTGTTTAGTTGGTTTCAGCCGGGGTGCCAATCAATGCCGCATACTTTCCAGCATCATTTATACAATCGGCATCATTGACCTTTCTCAAATAAAAAACGAACGTGAAAAACAAACATTGCTGCTGCAACTTTACGAGCTGTATGTTTCAACTCCTGCAGCAGTTAAGAAAAATACACTGGCAACAACTATCAACAACTGGGAAACGAATCATCCCGGGCAACAGGTTGTTTACGATACTACAGGCCATACAATGATAGAAGTAATGGCTTTATGGGATACAGTAGAAGCATTCATCATTGATGACGAACTGGAAATGAGCACACCCATTCCCCATCACCTCAATCAGCTTTTCAATGTTAAAAAATTATTTCATGCTGTATCGCTTGATGATAACCGTGCTTTTAATTACACCCCCATATTAGTTACTCATAAAGAAGTTGAGTTTGGCCCGGGCCGCCACATTGATTCTATTGTGGAAGAGGTTTGGTTTAACGGATGCCATAAAGATATAGGCGGTGGTATAAGAAAAAAAAACAAAGACCAGTTAAGCGCTATTCCATTGAAATGGATGTTGTCAGCTTTAAAGCCCTATAATATTGTAAGGGATACTGTTTTTGAACCTGAACTATTTGGTGCAGCCAATGATATGCGTAGAAAATGGTATCACAGAAAAACTTCTCCCGGCGACACTTTACGGGCTATCGATAAGTATTGGGAACTGATGAATCCCAATTGGAATCAGCATCGCATCAAGGTGCACCAATCGGTGATAGACCGCTTAGATTCAGGAATAGTGCAGTCTTTTAAATTAATTTATAAAGATGGAACTAAAAGAGCAGATTGGTACGAATGGGAACCGTTTAAACACTGCTTTACAAAAGATACCATTAATGGAAAAGAAAGAATCAGGTTTCGAAAGGATACAATTTGTCCCTGCATTGAAATAGTGAATGATAAAGCTGTAATCAATAAAGCTGTCAGCTCATGTTGGCGTCCACGACAACGTGTATATTGTAAAGAGTGCAAGTTGATTGGCGTGGACGCCAACAACAGCAGCAGTTTGGTTTCAGGATATACGCTGCAAGGTTAGTTGAATATTTGGATCAATTATTTTCTTGTTTTTGTATTTACTGTTTTACACTTAGCTCTGCTACATCTTTGTTTATGTTGGCGTTGCCGACAACATGGATATAGAATAAGAACGGGTTGGTTGCTGAGGACAGCCACCGATAACCAAACTATAACAGGTCAGCTGTATTCATATAAGCAAAATAAAAATTCTTAAATATTACTATATTTTTGTCAACCGAATTTAAAAAAGTAATATGTTTGGATACTTGCCTCTGTCTTTGGCTGTAAAAGCAGATAGACAGCTGTCAAAAAACGAAGAAAAGAAACCTACAAATTTCACTTTGAACATTTTTTGTTCCGGAAAAAACAACCAGCATTGCAATAACAGAAGGTCGTTTTTTTCTCCTGCCTATTTATGAAAGACATCAATTAACCGGCAAAGTTTTTTTCTTCATTTGCTACGGTTTATTTGCTATCCCTTAAAGTTTAAAACAGGATGTTAGTAGTTGAAATACTACAAGCAATCAACTGAATGTTTACACTTATTTTAAGTAATAGTTCTACACTTATTATTCTGAAATGGTATTTAATTTGCGTAACCCCCTCAATAAAATAAACAAATTCAATAATGAAAAACCTGGTAATAGCCATGATTGGGTGCATCGTGTTTGCATCCTGCTCTAAGACGAAGATGGATCAAGAAGTTTCAACTACTCTCCCATCCGACCTCCAAAGCTGCGACTTTGGATTCACTTCTTTTAACCTCATTAAACGTTCGCCTGTTAATTATAACATCGATGAATCGTTGTTAAGAGGAAAGCCCGGTGGTGGCGGTTCAACCACTCCACCTCCCACTGGTGCCGGTTTAATTTATCTTGATTTTAATGGTCAGTTTGTTACGGGAACACCCTGGAATGGCGGTGCTTCTTTTACATGTGCACCCGCTAACTTAACAGTTGATGAAATAAACCAGGTTGTATCAAGGGTAGCCAGTGATTATAGTCCGTTTAATATTACTATCACAACCGATGAAGCTGTATTCAATGCCTCAACTGCTAAAAGAATGCGTGTGATCATTACTGAATCATGGGAATGGTACGGTCAAACCGGTGGAGCTGCTTTTATCGGCACACTTGCAGCAGGATCAACCACCCCCTGCTTTGTATTTTCTTCTTTGCTGGGTTATTCTCCAAGAGGTATTGCTGAAGCAACTTCGCATGAGTCGGGACATACCATTGGTTTATATCATCAATCAACTTATAGTGGAACTACAAAAACTGCTGAATACAATGCCGGCCAGGGTACAGGTGAAATTGGCTGGGCACCCATCATGGGAAATTCGTACAGTAAAAATTTATCGCTCTGGCATAAAGGACCAACCAATGTAAGTGCCAGTACCATCCAGGATGATGTGGCTGTGATTACTACAGTAGTAGGTGCAAAAACAGATGATCATTCAAATTCTGTTTCCGGGGCAACTGCACTCAGTTCTTCTGTAGATGCATTGATCAACAATTCAACTGATGTTGATTATTTTTCTGTGAACCTGCTTGCTGCTTCAACCATTACGTTGACGCCATTTAATTTTGGTTTGTACAATGCAGGAGCCAATGTTGATTTGAATTTAAAAATTTATAATAGCCAGGGAACATTGATAGCGACCGTTAACGATGCACTTATATTGAATGCTGCTACTGTTGCAGCGGCGGGTACTTATTATATTTCTGTAGAAACCACGTCGAATGCATATACCACTACTTATGGTATGTTGGGGAAATACAATCTGCGGATCAACTAAATCTAACTGCTATAGTTGTTGTAAGCCATGCTTTTGTAAGCATGGCTTTTTTATTTGTTGAACACTTCGCTCCTGTTGCTGTCTCAGGCAACATCGATATCGCAAAGAAACAGTTCGTGGCAACAATAAGTATAACGGCAATGAGTAGCACTCAATTCATCACATCAAATAACAATGTTTACTGATGTGTATAACTAAAATTTCTTTTAACATTTTAAATTGGACTGATAGAACTAGCAGTTACATAATTCATGAAGGTTGAATTGTAATCAATAAAGCTTATTATTCTGCTGTTTCAGACCATTTTACACCTTAATCGTCTATAATAACCTAAAAAATGGCCAGGTAGTTTAATTACAACAATCAATCAGCTAATTGTTTAGTCATACGATGATTAATGATTCTATATCAGCATTTATAAATTGGACCCTTATTTGCCTATCCCTGTTAAATTAATAAACGCCATCATGAAAAGATTAACAATCATCATTATAGGATGCATCGTTTTTGCATCCTGCTCTAAGACTGGCAGGGAGCCACAAGTGACAACAGCTTTTCCAATAGATGAACAAAGCTGTGATTTTGGAATGACTTCGTTTAACCTCATTAAACGAGCGCCTGTGAATTACAACACAGATGAGTCGATCTTTAGAAGACCGGGCGGCACATCTACTCCACCTCCTGCTGGTGCCGGTTTAATTTATCTTGATTTTAATGGTCAGTTTGTTACGGGAACACCCTGGAATGGCGGTGCTTCTTTTACATGTGCACCCGCTAACTTAACAGTTGATGAAATAAACCAGGTTGTTGCAAGAGTAGCCAGTGATTACAGCCCGTTTAATATTACTATCACAACTGATGAAGCGGTATTCATTGCATCAACTGCTAAGAAAACCCGTGTAATTATTACTGAAACATGGGAATGGTACGGACAAACTGGTGGAGCTGCTTATATTGGTTCGCTTGCATCCGGATCAGGCACTCCTGCTTTTGTGTTTTCTTCTTTGCTGGGTTATTCACCAAGAGGTATTGGCGAAGCTGCTTCGCATGAATCGGGACATACGATTGGTTTATACCACCAATCAAGCTATACTAATAATACAAGAACCGCTGAATACAATCCTGGCCAGGGTACAGGTGAAATTGGCTGGGCACCCATCATGGGAAATTCGTACAGTAAAAATTTATCGCTGTGGCACAAAGGTCCAACCAATGTAAGTTCTGGTACCATCCAGGATGATGTTGCTGTGATTACTACAGTAGTAGGTACAAAAACAGATGATCATTCAAATTCTGTTTCCGGGGCAACTGCACTCAGTTCTTCTGTAGATGCGTTGATCAACAGTTCAACAGATGTTGATTATTTTTCGGTGAACCTCCCTGCGGCTTCAACCATTTCACTTACACCTTATAATTTTGGTTTGAACAATGCAGGTGCCAATGTTGATCTTGTTTTAAAAATTTATAACAGCCAGGGATCACTTATCAGCACCATCAATGATGCACTTTTATTGAATGCTGCAACATCGCTTGCACCCGGTACTTATTATATTTCTGCAGGAACTGTTTCTAATGCTTATACAACTACGTATGGTATGATGGGGAAATATAATCTTCGTATCAACTGATTCCTATCAAATTTTTTTATAGCCATGCTTGTAAAGCATGGCTTTTTTATTACACTCATACTGGTCTGTGACTTTACTTCGTAATAACGCTTCATAAGATTATTCAAACTCCCTATCGTCATTTCGGGTTACTGTTTGTTTTTCTTCAACGCTTTCTGTTAAGCCATGTGTTGTGCATAACTAAACCATTACAACAACTGAACTATTGTTTTATTTTGAACAAATAAAATTCATTACAATGGATAAATTAGAAAAGAAACACCTGATGGAAAAAATGATGAGGGAACTGGATGACATATTAAACAGCCAGACCTCACTGCTCAAAAAAATTTCGCAGCTGGAAGCGGAGAACATAAACCTGGGTAATAGTGTATTGGAAAAACGCCTGCCCGATATTCATGTAAAAGTGGATGATGGCATTGGTGAAATAGCTTTGGTGATAGAAGAATTTGCAGTCGCCAAAAATAAGTTTGTAACAGATAATAAGCTGGATGAAGGATTAGCTGAACAGGGTACTTAATGAACAGTTCGTTCATGTTGGCGTTTCGCCAAAATGGATATAGTTAACAAATGAGGTTGGTTGGCGAGCACGCCAACAACAGCAACAAAAAAAAGGCTCACCCTGCGGTGGCCTCTTTTACTTTGTAACCCGATTGATTTATTATGGCTTTGTAACCGTATTCATTTGAAGTGTTACTGCAGTTTGAGCCAGCATTCTTCCATTGATGGTTGCACCTGTTTGCATATTAATACCTGTTTGGCTTAAAATGTTTCCTTCAAAATGACTGGTTGTTCCTAATGTAACAGCACCTGCTGTTTGCCAGAAAATATTTTTGGCCAAAGCACCACCTGCCAGTGTAATACGAACAGCTGAACTCATATTCAATGTTCCGGCAACCTGGAAGATCCATACATCGGTTGAACTTCCTGAAAGAGTAATATTAGTAGGGATGATCAATGAAGTTGTCCATTTATACAAACCGGGTGTAAGCGTTTTACCACCAATATTACCTGCACCTAAATTCATAAAATCCGGATTTGTACGTCCGGCTGCATCAGTATAAGCAATTTGCATATTACTAACGGCGGTGGTTAACCTGGTAGCGTTGGTAACGGTGCAAGGAAGCGGACCTGCAGCATCAACAGAATAAATTGTTCCTGTAACTTCTGCACAGGTTACAAGGATAGCTGCGCCTGTAATGGGGCTCGATCCGATATCACCTGTAATGGTAGATTTATATACATTGGTAATTCCTGATTTTGAAAGAATCACAAAATTACCTGCAACACCAAGATCAACTCCTGCAATTTGGCCCTGTGTTGGTACTTGTGTTCCTGTTGGAGTTGTTGTTTTTTTATTAACTGCAGTTGAAGTTTCAGTTGAACCTATTACAGATGAGCTGTTGATACCTGCTTCTTTTTTACATCCTCCTGCTAACACAATTAAAAACATAGCAATGGTTGGCAATAATAATAGTTTTACATGTTTCATAACATTGATTTTAGAAAATGACTGATAAAAATAAATGACGCTGAACGATGATTAATATAATTGCCTTTGAGTAAGTAGCTGCCGGCCATCAATAGCCGCAGTTATACGGTATGGTAGATAGTTGCCAGGAGAGGCGTGCATGAATCCGGTTATTTCAACTTTGAAAGCAATAATGTTTGTTACGTTCCCTTACTTGCAACAACCGGTCCACGATTTAACAAAGTAGTTTTTCAGCTCCTGTTAAAACTTAATTGATTGCTGGCAAATGCAGTGGCAGTAACAATAAAACCACATTAAAATAAAAATTAAAAAGAGGCAGATAGTTTAAAAACACTGTAAAGATTTAATTCGTGAAGGCATCCCCGCCAACATGAATATTGTAGGAAGACAGTTAGTTGGCGGTGGCTTAAATAACAGCAGCAATGAGCAAATAAGTTATGATAGCAACAGGATTAAAAACACGGCTCTTTAATTAAATGATTATATTCAGTTACCAAATCTACATACATGAAGAAAATATTAATTCTTTCTGCATGCTTCCTGTTGCTGCTTATTTTCTTTGCGTTTAGATTATATGATGATCCTGTATTTACTTCTACTGCATATCAAAGGCCAGCCATTATTTCCTGCAGCCCGTCAAACACTTCATTTATTAATAAAGGTTTCGGTGCATTGTTTGCTTCTCAAACCGGTTTGAACGAAGAAATAACGGTCAACGATAACCGTATTGCTGCCGGTGAACTCCGCAACGGGGTTCTTTCTATTCAACTCGAAACCCGTGAAGGATCCTGGTACCCCGAAACCCATGATGGCAATGCATTGAATGTATATGCATTTGCAGAAAAAGGCAAAGCCCTTCAGCTGCCCGGCCCCATGATCCGTGTACCCGAAGGCACAATGATCAATGCAGAAATAACCAATTCTATTCCCGGCGCTCCTTTGGTGCTGCATGGTTTTTATACACATCCCGGTAATTCAACAGACAGCATCAGCATACCATATGGCGAAACTTATAAACTTCAGTTCAAAGCCGGAAAGGCAGGCACTTATTTTTATTGGGCTTCTAATGGAACATTGAAAGAACCTTACAGTGGTTTGAACTTACCTTTTTTTAAAGACAGCCAGTTATCGGGTGCATTCATCGTTGACCCACCAGGCACTATTCCTGATCCCGAAGAACGTATCCTGATGATCAACATCTGGAATGATACATTGAAAGGAGCCATTTCGTATGATAAAGAAGAGCTCACACTAAACGGTCTTGTTTGGCCTTATACAGAACGGTTGATCTATGAAAAAAATAAACCTGTTCACTGGAGGGTAATCAATGCCAGCAACCAGGAACATCCAATGCATTTGCATGGTTTTTATTTTAAAGTAACCGGTAAAGGCAATGGCATAAAAGATATCATATATAAAAAAGCCGAACAGTATCTTGAAGTAACAGATTTATTGAAACCACACGAAACTATTTCTCTTACCTGGACACCTGAGCGGGAAGGCAACTGGTTGTTTCATTGTCATACATTGTTTCACATCATGCACGGATCCTTTTTAAGAAGTATACCGGAGATGACAGAAGATCATATGAATGACATCAGCACACATGCACGTGATGGGATGGGTGGTCTTATTATGGGCATTCATGTATTGCCGGCTAAAAATGAACCAACAAAAGAACCGGATGAAAAAATAAATGAACGTGCACTCACATTAATAGTGCAGGAAAAAAA
>JANMOR010000545.1:0-9172 GCA_031369435.1 Chitinophagaceae bacterium | reverse complement strand
CATTAGAAAAACTATGTGCTTTATTTACGGATAGTGATGTACATGTAGCATCATTAATGCATATTGTTTCAGATTATGAAATGATCAATGATCCGAATTGTGTGAAAGTAGTCGTTAATAAAAAAATGGATGCGATGTATTTCAGCCGCAGCGTTCTTCCTTTTGAAAGGGATCAGTCTGTTCATCCTGTTTATTATAAACATATTGGTATTTATGGATACAGAAAAGATACGTTGTTGAAGTTTACACAACTCCCCCCTTCTGTATTGGAACAAACAGAGAAATTAGAGCAGCTTCGTTTACTGGAAAATGGGGTCAATATCAGGATGGCTGTAACCGAACCATGGGGTATTTCCATTGATACGCCCATGGATCTGGACAAGGCAAATAAAATGTTGAAATAAGGTTTAAAATAAAAAAGATAAAAAAACATGCAAGTATTAAAAAATCGTTTCTATCTTACACTCGGTTTTTCATAGGATATTGGATTTTAAAACGGGGCGGGATTTCTATCTGGCCCCTTTTTTATTTTATAAACCAAACGAAGCGCTCAATTCCAGCATCCTGTCAATTGGTTTTTTAGCAGCAAGCCTCAGCTCTTCATCCATTGTAATTTCAGGCGTTTCATACTCCATGCACAAATAAATTTTTTCAAGCGTATTTCTTTTCATATGCGGACAATCGTTGCAGGCACAACTGTTATCAGGCGGTGCAGGTATAAATGTTTTATATGGATTTAATTTGATCATCTGGTGAAGGATGCCTGTTTCGGTTGCCACTATAAACTCATTACTGTTATCTTTTTCTGTAAACTTTAATAATTGTGTAGTGCTTCCAATAAAATCAGCTAATCGTAAAACAGGTTCTTCACACTCAGGATGAGCAATCACTTTCGCATTGGGATGACGAAGCTTCAGTTTGGTCATTTTTTCTACACTGAAAATTTCATGTACCATGCATGCACCGTTCCATAAAACCATTTTTCTGCCGGTTACTTTGTTGATATAAGCTCCCAGGTTTTTATCGGGTGCAAAAATTATTTTTTGTGATGCAGGTAAACTTTCAACAATCATTTGTGCATTACTGCTGGTGCAGATGATATCACTCAGTGCTTTAATACCTGCACTGCAGTTGATGTAAGAGATCACCAGGTGATCAGGATGTTGTTGTTTAAATAATTCGAATAAAGGCGGGGGGCAACTATCGCTTAAAGAACATCCTGCTTTTAAATCAGGGATCACCACTTTTTTAGAAGGATTTAAAATCTTTGCTGTTTCAGCCATAAAATGTACACCGGCAAAAACAATCATATCAGCTTCTGTTTTTTCAGCTTTTTGTGCAAGCCCTAAACTGTCGCCAATAAAATCTGCCACATCCTGTATATCCGGTTCCTGGTAATAGTGCGCAAGAATAATGGCATTTTTTTCTTTTTTGAGCCGTTCAATTTCTGCAAACAAATCCAATTCAGGATCCAGCTCAATATTTAAAAAACCATTTTTTTCAACGCTTCCCTTTGCATCTGTTACAACCATTGTGTTCATTCTTTTCTTTTTAAATTCGTTTGCAAACTACTTCAATTTTTTGAAGCACTTTTTCCCTAATAACTAATAATAGATACTTATTTATTTAATAAACTATTATTACTATAGCTGTGAATTAGTGGATATCTCATTCAATAAATAGTTTGTAAAGTTATTAAAGCGGTTTTATACACAGTAATTACCAAATCATCCACAGTAAGCAATTCAATAGCAGTATGATAAAAGCATACTTATTCACAATACTGTATTATCATTCTGTTGTAAAAAAAGAACTGCAGTTTTATATTTTAGTCTGTTAATCTAACGAGGATAAACAGGCAGTTTTGAACGTAGTTCCTCAACCACGGTTTTAAATTCTATCTGTTAACCAACCATCCCCCTTTTTAAAGCTGTAAAAAGGGAGGATATGCACCGGTTTTACCGCTTATACACACAGGCTTTGTGAATAGTTAAAACAGGTTTTTCAAAGCCGGGGGCTCTGTTTTACCAAAACCTTTACCCCAAGCAGATTGTGAGAGTTTTCCACAATTTGTTCAAACCTCTTTTTACCCCTATTTTTGCCGCTCACTTTTATAACGTACAATATACTATTATGTCGATTATTCAGCAGATCCGTGAAAAGTATGCAGCTGTGAGTATTGCTGTGATTGCTTTGAGCCTTGTTGGTTTTATTTTGACTGATTATTTTTCAAGCCGGAACAATATGGGAGGTTCTCAACCTACAACTATTGGAGAGGTGAACGGAAAAAGCATCAGCATCAATGAGTTTGACAGTAAGTTAACTGAAATGGAGAATGGCTATCGTCAGCAGGGAATGGATGTGAACGACGATATGCGTCAGCAGATCATTGAAATGCTTTGGGGTAATGAAGTGGAGCAAACGGTTATGAATGCTGAATATGAAAAACTCGGATTAACTTTTACTTCAGCCGATTTGAACGAAGCTTTATATGGTGACAACCCGCCGCCCGTTTTATCGCAACAATTCAAGAATGAACAAACAGGTGCTTATGATGCTGCAGCTGCCCGGCAGTTCATCAACTCCATGCGTAAGAAAAAAGCAACCGATCCTCAACGTCAATATGTTGAACGTAATATTATTGACTATTTAATTCAGAATGGTTTACGTGCAAAGTATAATGCATTATTAGCCGGCAGCACTTATTATCCAAAATGGCTGAGTGATAAAGATATTACTGATCAAAGCAGTATTGCATCCATCAGCTATGTTGCCATTCCTTACGCATCGATCAGCGACAGCACAATAAAAGTGAGCGACGATGAAATAAATACATATGTAAAGAAGCATAAAAACGAATTCAAACAGGAAGAGAGCCGTGTGATCTCTTATATTTTATTTGACGCAGCGCCAAGCACACTCGATACTATTCAAGCTATGAGTGATGTGCTAAAACAAAGAGAACCATTCTCGTCCTCAACTGATGTAGCTCAGTTTTTGTTGGCTAATAATTCTAAAACTCAATTTGAGGAAGCATATAAAATGAAAGCGTCGTTACCGGTAGTTTATGCAGACTCTATCCGCAGTTTGCCTATTGGTGCTGTATACGGTCCTTATTTAGATGGCGGAAGTTATGTGTTGGCAAAAATGATTGCTAAGAGAGATTTGCCTGATTCGGTTAAGTGCCGTCATATATTAGTTGGTACAACTGATCAGCAAACGGGTCAACCAATCATGAGCGATAGTGTAGCATTAAAACTGATCGATAGTATTAAAAATGCAGTCAACGGTGGAGCAAACTGGGGCGAAATGGTTCAGAAGTATAATCCTTTGTCGGATGGAAGCCGTCAGAATAATGGTGAAATGACATTTGCCGCCAACCAAATACAAGCACCCAACTTCGCTAAAGAGTTTGGACAGTTTATTTTGCTTGATGGAAAACCGGGAGATAAAAAGGTAGTAAAAACAAGTTTTGGTTACCACTATATTGAAATCCTGGAACAAAAGAAATTTGAACCTGCATATAAGATTGCTTATTTCTCCAAAGCTGTGGAGGCAAGCGACGAAACCACCAGTTCAGCAAGCACAGCAGCAGCTCAGTTTGCAGCAGAAAGCCGCAACGCAAAACAATTTGAAGCTACTGCACGAACAAAAAAATTAAGTCCCCGCATTGCTGAAGTAAAACCAAACGACTATTCCATTGTTGGTATCGGTGGTTCAAGAAGTTTGATCAAATGGATCTTTGAAAATAAAGTGGGGAAAGTGTCTGAACCAACAAGTGTGGCCGATAAATTTATTGTTGCACTGATTGCAGAAGAAAAAGAAGAAGGGTTGCCCGATGCAAAAACTGCAAGACCACAGGTTGAAGGCATTATCCGTAATCAAAAGAAAGCAAAAGAAATTATTTCAAAAATCGGCAACAACAGGGATCTCAATGCCATTGCAACATCTTTTAAAACAAATGTTTTGCGTGCAGATAGTGTTGAATTCCTGGCACCATTTATTGCAGGTATTGGTAATGAACCCAAATTAGCCGGAGCAGCATTTAACCCCGCAGTAAAAGGAAAAGTGGGAGACCCTGTTGCGGGCAACACGGCAGTGTTTGTGATTAAAACAGAATCAGTTGGCCTTACAGCAGCAACCATTATGGATTATAACCAACGACGCATGCAAATGGAAAGTGGAGTAAAACAGTCGGTTGGCAACAACTCTGTACAGGCTTTACGCAAAGCAGCCAAAGTAAAAGACCGGAGAATCAAGTTTTATTAAATCTCTTATTTGAAGAATAAAGCATGGGCATAACTGAGGTTATGCCCATTTTTATGCACAGTAGTTCTACGTATACAACCATGAAAAAATACGATGCTGTTGTATGGTAAAAAAGGATATAGCATATTTGGAGTAAATTTACTATCTAATAAAAACCGAAATGAGTGATGTGATAGTAAATAAGGTGGCGGACAGTTCACTTTTAACAATCGATCTGGAAGAGTTTATTCCCAAAGAAGAGCCGGTGATTTTTGATTTGAAGGATTATCTTTTTATGGGATTGATTGTAAAAGAAAAAGAGTTCAGGGCAGGTTTGCTGCAAACAGATACCGAACCTTACCGCAACAAAACAGTTCTTATAAGCTGCAGTGCCGATGCCATAATTCCCATGTGGGCATATATGCTGGTTGCTGCGCAATTACAACCGGTGGCAACGGAATTGTTTTTAGGAACAAAACAAGAATGGAAAAGAAAAAAGCTGATGGACGCAATTGCGGCAATGGATCTTTCAAAGTATCAGCAACAAAGGGTCGTGATCAAAGGATGTGGAGATGAGCCCATACCCGAAGCAGCTTACCTGGAAATAACGAGCCGATTAAGACCCATGGCAAAAAGTATCATGTACGGAGAGCCGTGTAGTACGGTACCTATTTTTAAACAACCCAAATCAACAGCATAAACCACGGTGCAATTCAACGATTATCGAAATTACCACCCATACCGGCTTACTCCGAGGCAACGAAAATTCCTGAAACTCTGGGAAAAAAGAAGAGAAAACCCAAGGTGGAAGTATATCTTATATTTTGGCATTTTGCGGGAAGGTTTGATTTGTATGCTGATCGTTAAACTGGTACAGTTGGTTTTTGACTCCACCGCTTTTGTTGGGTTTTATTTTAACCCGATGGGAATCGTTTTTCTTTTTTTAGAGATCTGTTTTTGGTTTGGCGGCGGAGCCATCATTGGTTGGTTTAAACACCGCAGTTTTGAAACAGAATATGAAATGCTCAAAAGCATGGAGCATTTTTAATTTTCTACTTCCACCACTATTTCAATTTCTACAGCAATATTTGAAGGAAGGGCAACCATGCCCATCGCCGCTCTTGCATGTTTTCCTTTTTCACCAAATATTGCAACGAACAAATCGCTGCAGCCATTGATGACTTTGGGTTGTTCAGTAAAATCGGGTAAACAGTTTACATAACCATTTACCTTTACGATCCGTTTTACTTTACTCAAATCTCCGCCCAGTGCATCTTTCAGCGTTGCAATTAAATTTAACCCCGTAACTTTTGCTGCTTCATAACCCTGTTCGATAGTTAAATCTTTACCAACCTTGCCGGTAATATTAATACCATCTGCATTGGTTGGTCCATGCCCCGACAGATAAATTAAATTTCCTGTTCTTACATACTTTACATAATTGGCAATAGGCTTGGTTACAGGAGGTAAATGCAGGCCCAATGCTTTTATTTTTTCATCGGGTGTTGTTTGTGATTGAGCGTTCATACTTAATAAGAATAAAATGGAAACAAAAAAATAGTTCATGTTGATGTTTTTAAAATTAAAACCAACCTCTTCGTTTAAAAATATAAAGCATGGTTAATGGAATCAGGATCATCATACCACAGGTGAGATAAAAACCCCACTTATGATGTGCATATGGAATCACATCAAAGTTCATCCCGAACATACCACCAATAACGGTTGCCGGAGCAAGCAAACAGGTTACAATAGCCATCACCTTCATTACTTCATTCATCTTCAGGTTTACATTACTCAGGTACAGGTCGTGTAAGTTCATCATCATATCACGGTAGTTCTCTGCCAGGTCGTTGGCCTGTACTATATGATCATACACATCTTTAAAATACTTTTCTGTTTTTTCTTCCAGCAAACTGCTTTCGCTTCTTAAAATTCCATTGATCATATCTCTTACCGGAGCAATATTTCTTTTCAATACAATCATTTCTTTCCGCAACTGGTTGATACGTGCAAGCGATCTTTTGTTGGCGCTCCTTGCAATATCTTCTTCCAGCATTTCTATTTTTTCACTCAATTTTTCCATCACCAGGAAATAATTATCAACGATCATATCAATGAGTGTATAAAATAAATAATCGGTTCCGCTTTGCCTGATCTTGTTATTGCGGAACTGCAGTTTATCCCGCAGCGGATTAAATACATCTCTCGATGCATCTTCCTGGAAGCTGAGTACAAACTTATCGCCAAGGACAATAGAGATCTGTTCTGTTTCAACTGTTGAATCACGGTCGTTAAAGTAAAGCATGTTCAGCAGGCAATAGATCACATCATCAATATCATCCATCTTGGGCCGCTGACCAATACTTAAAATATCTTCCTGTACCAGCGAGTGAATATTATAATGATTGCAGATCTCTTCTACATCCTTTCTCCTCAACCCATCTACATTGATCCACGTAACACGGGCGGTATGTTTGTACATAAAACAATCCTTCACCGCTTTCAACTGTTCTTCATGAATATTCTCTGCATCATAGTCGTAAACAAACAGGTTGATATGGTCGGGTTCTGTACGACTGGGGGCCACTGTAGGATTTACGTTCAGGATCCTCTTGGTACGTAACAGGTTAAATGGGTTTAATACTAAGTCAAGATACGAGGTCCGTTTACTCATAAATGAAATTTAGAACGAATTTATACAATCGTTATTGATCTTGCCAACTGTTATGTAGCTTTAGGATATGACTCGAACCCTTATAACGATGGCCGGTATTGTTTCAATACTCTCCTGCAATAACGAGGCCGCATCAGAAAAACAGGCGAAAGAAGATGCAGCAACCCCATTGCAACAATGGTTTGCTACAGACACACTTCTTGCATGGGACTGCAATGCAGATGATAAACAGCGCAAACGGATCTTATCTGCAAAAGATTCCGTTCCATTTGCACAGGCATTTATCAACGGCATCAATAAAACATACAGTGAAACACAATTGAAATATGATCGCATTTCTGGCGACACGGTTTATGTTTCCATTGAAAACGCAGAATGGTTAACCAACAGGGCAGGAAGTTCAGGAGCTGAACAATATCTTTCCTTTGCATCCTTAAATTTACTTGAAACAAAAGGCGTGCATTATGTAACGTATCTATTTACTCCCGGTGCACATGCACGACCCGGCACCTGGAGCCGTAAAGATTTTGCCGATTGGAAAACCGACTCAACTTCTACACAATAATTTATATGAAGTGTTTTATTCTTGCTATTGTCTGCTTCATCAGCATACAATTTTCCCATGCACAAAAAACCGACAGGAAGCTGCAGGCAAAAATTGAAGAACTCATTAAAGGGTTTAACGGAGAGATTGGTATTTATATCAAAGATTTAAAAACAGGGAAGATCGTTGCTATCAATGCAGACACTGTTTTTCCAACTGCCAGCATGGTAAAAGTTCCCATCCTGCTTGGCATTATGGATAAGATCAGCAAAGGCGAACTCAGTTATCATCAACCGTTGGTTTATAAAGATTCATTGCTGTATGCAGGTGTTGATATTCTCGGCTCTTATAAAAGCAATGAAACAATTGATTTGTCGAAAGTTTTAATGTTGATGCTTACAACAAGCGATAACACGGCCAGTCTTTGGTTGCAGAGTATTGCAGGTACGGGCACACGCATCAATCAAATCATGGACAGTTTAGGCTTTGTTAATACAAGAGTTAATTCAAGAACAGCAGGCAGAGAAAATAACAGAACAATATATGGCTGGGGACAAACATCTCCCAGGGAAATGACAACGATCCTGGAAAAGATTTATCTAAAAGAAATCTTCAATGAAAAAACATCTGTGCAAACGATGCGTTTGCTGGGCAGAAATTATTGGGATGAAGAAGGGCTTTCACAAATACCGCCAACAATTGAAGTGTTCAGTAAGAATGGAGCAGTGGATGCAAGCCGCAGCGAAGTAATGCTGGTGAATGCGCCGCATCACCCCTATGTCTTTTGTATCATCACTAACAACAACAAAGATCAAAGCTGGGGAACTACTAATGAAGCGTGGACGCTGACAAGAAAATTGTCTGCCTTGCTGTGGAATTATTTTGAACCAAAGATGAAGTTTGCGGCTGAGTAGGTCAGGCAGGTAATGTCATTAAGTAAAGGGTTTCGGCAGGCTAAGAGGTATGCCATACTTTAAACATGCTGATGAAATTCATCTTTCTGCTATAAGTATGGCATACCTGCAACATCATAATAAACCCTCAAATTAATGACGTCTCCGGACTTTCGGACTAACCTCTTTCCGTCTTTTATATTTGTTAAAACTTGTACCGGAACGCTGATTGGTATTTACTTTGAATGAATAATAGGAGCAACCCAAAAAACACGATCATGAAACAACTTATACCCTTTATCCTCCTTCTTTCATTAGTGCTTGCTTCCTGCAGCGGAGGCAAATACAGTACAAAAGCCGACGAAAAAGACCTGGCAACACTCATCAAACGATTAAATAAAAAAGGTGGCGATGATAAGATCATTGCCGATTTAAATGATGTATATGGCAGCGCTTTTCAAAAATCAGCTCAACGGTTAGAAAATTATCGCTTTGATCCTGTGCCGCAAAAATGGGATAAGATCATTGCTGAAATGGAAGCCCTGCAGCGCATGTATGAAACCATCAGCCAGAGTGCATATGCTTTACGGATGGTAAAACCGGTGAACTATTATCCTCAACTCGTAGCAACAAAAGATTCAGCCGCATCAGATTATTATGCATATGGTACACAGCAAATGCAGCAACAGCAAAGAGAAAACTATAAAGAAGCATATTATGCTTTTCAGAAATCAGCAGCCTATGTACTCAATTATAAAGATGCAAAGCAGTTAATGAAAGAAGCGTTCGAGCGGAGCATTGTGCATGTTC
>JANMOR010000536.1:0-6660 GCA_031369435.1 Chitinophagaceae bacterium | reverse complement strand
CTGCTTTATCATTGGTACCACTTGCTCTTGCTCCACCGAATGGTTGCTGACCAACTACTGCGCCGGTTGGTTTGTCATTAATATAGAAATTACCTGCACTGTTACGAAGTTTTGCTGTTGCCAGTTCAACTGCATTACGATCCTGTGCTATCACTGCACCGGTTAATGCATAGGGTGAAGTACTGTCAACTAAATCCAACGTTCTTTCAAATGCATTTGCAGGATAAATATAAACGGTTAATACAGGTCCGAAAATTTCTTCGCACATAGTTACATACCTGGCCGTCTTTGCTTCAATAACCGTTGGATGAATAAAATATCCTTCTCTTTTATCGCACTTACCCCCTACCCATATTTCTGCTTTCTCATCTTTCTTAGCATTATCGATATATCGTTTAATGCTGTCGAAACTTTTTTCATCAATCACTGCATTCACAAAATTTGAAAAATCTTCCACCGTTCCCATTTTAAAACTCTTTACACCAGCAATGAGTTTTTTCTTTACTTCTTCTGCTATATTACTTGGAATATACGCTCTTGATGCTGCAGAACATTTTTGTCCCTGGTATTCAAATGCACCACGTAACAAAGCGGTAACCACTACATCAGGATCTGCACTTTTATGTGCAATCACAAAATCTTTACCACCTGTTTCACCAACAATGCGTGGATAGGCACGATACATGCCCATATTTTTCCCAATCGTTTCCCACATATTATTGAACACACCTGTTGAACCTGTGAAATGTACGCCGGCAAAATCTTTATGATTGAAACAAACTTTACCAACTGTTGGTCCATCTACATAAATTAAATTGATGACACCATCGGGTAATCCTGCTTCTTTAAAAATACGCATGATCATCTGTGCTGCATAAACTTGTGTATTGGCAGGTTTCCACACCACTACATTGCCACACATGGCAGCACTTGATGGCAGGTTGCCTGCAATAGCTGTAAAGTTGAACGGTGTTACTGCTAATACAAACCCTTCTAACGGACGATACTCCATCCTGTTGTGCATACCCGGCCCACTGATGGGTTGCTGACGGTAAATATCACTTAAGAAATGAACATTGAAACGAAGGAAGTCGATCAGTTCGCAGGCACTGTCGATCTCAGCCTGGTAAGCATTCTTGCTTTGACCGAGCATGGTTGTACCATTCATGTACGGACGATACTTGGTTGCCATGAGATCTGCTGCACGTAAAAAAATATTGGCACGGCTTTCCCAACTCATGTTGCTCCAGCTTTCTTTTGCTGCCAATGCTGCTTCAATGGCAAGCTGTACATGCTTTTCTTCGCCTGCATGAAAATATCCTAACACATGCTTATGTTCATGTGGAGGATGCAAAGCAATTTTATGATTGGTACGTACTTCTTTATTACCGATGTACATCGGCACATCAATTTCCGTACTTTTTAATTCTGCTAAAACTTCTTTTAATCTTTTCTTTTCTGCTGAACCGGCAGCATAGTTTAAAACGGGTTCATTGACCGGCATTGGGTAGTTGAAGTAACCTAAGTTCATAAGAAATGATTTGGAGATTTGATAATTTGGAGATTCGTCAATTTGTTGCCTTTGATGATGAAATAATCTTCGATAGAACTTTTATGATTGATGAAATATCGATCAGCAATTCTTTGCAATCTGGATATTGCTCAACTTTACTGCAAAGTAACAACCAGTATTCTGTTTCATCGGCTTCTTTCGCAGCAATCTTCATTTTGTGAATAAAAACAATCTTACTTTCTGCATTTTGAGCCTCTCTCACATTTGCACCAATGCTGGTTCCTGATTTTAATAATTGTCTTGCTATCACATATTTCCTGGCGCTCTCAAGCAATTCAACATAATCAATGATTCGTAAAGCAAAATCGAATGTAAGTTCAACAATCAGGTTCTTTTCTTTATTCCCTTGCATAAAGAATAATTTGTAAATTTGGCAATTAGCCGTTTACGAAAATATTAATTATAACAATCAAATTTGTTTCAGGCTTATTTCCAAATCACTTCATCTCCAAATTAACAAATTAGCTTTGTGCTTCCTTCTCACTCATTAAATATGCTTTGATAAACCCATCGAGCTCACCATCCATTACCGGACCAATATTTCCTACTTCATAATCAGTACGGTGATCCTTGATCATTTTGTATGGATGAAATACATAACTGCGTATCTGGCTGCCCCATTCTATTTTTTTCTTCTTTGCATTGGTAGCATCCTTCAACTCATTTCTTTTTTGCAATTCCATTTCATACAAACGGCTCTTCAGCATTTGCATAGCCAGTTCACGGTTACCTAACTGACTTCTGTCCTGCTGACAAACAACTACAATACCTGTGGGAATATGTGTTAACTGAACTTTCGTTTCTACTTTGTTTACGTTTTGTCCGCCTGCACCACCACTTCGTGATGTTTCCATTTTCACATCAGCCGGATTGATCTCAATATTAATTGTATCATCCACTAACGGATATGCATACACACTTACAAAAGAAGTATGACGTCGTGCATTACTATCAAATGGTGAAATACGAACCAAACGGTGAACACCACTTTCTGCTTTTAAAAATCCATAAGCAAACGGGCCATCGAATTGATACGTACAGGTTTTAATACCGGCACCATCACCATCCTGCCAATCTATTTCGGTTACTTTCCAACCCTGCTTTTCGCCATACATGCGGTACATACGTGCAAGCATTTCAGCCCAATCCTGGCTTTCGGTTCCACCTGCACCGGAGTTAATTTGCAAAACAGCCGGTAATTCGTCTTCGGGTTGGTTGAGCGTACTTTTAAATTCAGTATCCTCAATAGCTGCAACCGATTTATCATATGCCTCTTTGGTTTCTTCTTCTGTAGCATCGCCTGACTTCCAGAATTCAAAAAGCACAGCAAAATCTTCAACAGCGCTATTGGTGTCGTCGTAGAGTTTTACCCAATACTCGTTGTTCTTGATTTCTTTTAAAATTTCAGTTGCACGCTTATTATCGTCCCAGAATCCGGGACTTAGTGTGAGTTGCTTGTCTTCGCTGATTTTATATTGTCGGTTCCCGACGTCAAAGAAACCTCCTCAGGACAAGAATACGTTCCCTTAAATCATTTAATTTTTCTAATGTCATAACGGGTGCAAATGTAAGGAGAAACTTGGTTCATTCCGGTCTTTCATCGGCACATTGTAAAATAGCTACTGTAATAAGGCGCTGCCGAATAAATGATTGTACCGTTCGCAGTGGATCAATGCATACTTATATTCAATGAAATCGGGCATTGCCGGTATATCGTACAACTGATTTCCATTGGTTGACTTGAGATCACTTAGTTTAATAAATTCTGCCGGGCCTTTGTCTTTTGAGAGATATACTTTCAGATCGGGCCCGTTGCTGGTAACAAAATTTTCCAATGCTAAAATATATTTGCCGTTTTTAAGATAGATTTTAGCCTGGCCCGAAACGGTTCCCCAGCGTTCATTTACAAACGAGCCTTCAAATTTTAATTTAGCAGTGGTATCTATCAGTACTTCATTAAGAGTTGTTTCTGAACTTTTTTTACAGGAAACGAAAACTGCAGCAAGTAATATGGTAAGAAATAAGTATTGTTTCATGGAGTTTTTTTTATTGATGATATAAAGCTATTTCATGGTTAAGCGTTGGATTGTCGGTTGAATGACATTGTAAAATTTTAACATCTCTTCACAGCAATTTATCTTCTGTTCAATTGATGTCAATTTCGTAATTTGCCCGTCTTGATTTCCCAGTCAACCATACAACAAATTTTAAGTCGCATCGATATCATTGAGATCGTAGGTGGATATGTAAAATTGAAAAAAAGAGGCAGCAGTTACCTTGGCCTCTGTCCTTTTCACAACGAGAAAACACCTTCCTTCACAGTTTCACCAACCAAAGAAATTTATAAATGTTTCGGTTGCGGACGAAGTGGTAATGCAGTGAGTTTTTTGATGGAGCATGAAAAGTACAGCTATGTTGATGCACTGAAATTTTTAGCAGCAAAGTATAATGTTACTGTTGAAGAAACTTATTCATCTCCCGAAGTTGTTCAGCAACGCCAAACAGCCGACAGCATCCTGATCATTAATAGTTTTGCGCAACAGTTTTTTACAAAACAGTTATTTGAAACAGAAGAAGGCAAAGCGGTTGCATTAACTTATTTAAAAGAAAGAGGTTTCAGGGAAGATGTTATTCAGAAATTTCAACTCGGTTATTCACCTCAGCAACGGGATGCTTTTGCAACTGAAGCCATCAAGCAGCAATACAATACTGAGCTACTCACCAAAACAGGAATTGTTGTAGAACGTAATGGAGAGTTGGTTGATAATTACAGGGAACGCATCATCTTTCCCATTCATAATCCAACCGGTAAAGTGATTGGTTTTGGTGCAAGGATCATTGGCAAAAAAGAAAATGCTCCCAAGTATATCAATACACCGGAGAATGAAGTTTACATAAAAAGTAAAATCTTATACGGAACTTATTTTGCAAGGCAAGCGATTGATAAGAATGATGAATGCTTATTGGTAGAAGGTTATACCGATGTGGTTGCATTGCACCAGGCAGGTATTGAAAATGTTGTGGCCAGTGGTGGTACTTCCTTAACACCTGATCAATTAAGGCTCATTAAAAAGTACAGTAATAACCTTACCATTTTATATGATGGTGATGCTGCCGGTGTAAAAGCAGCCATGCGGGGATTGGATCTTGCTTTGGAAGAAGGATTGAATGTTCATTTGGTATTGATACCTGATAATGAAGACCCTGACAGTTATGTGAACAAAGTTGGTGTGTCTGCTTTCATTGATTTCATTAAAGAAAATAAAAAAGATGTTATCCTCTTTCAGTTAGAAGTGATGTTGAAAGATGCAGGTAATGATTCAACTAAAAAAGCGAACGCAGTCAACACCATTGCAGAAAGTATCAGCCGGATGAATAAGGTGGAAGACTTTACACGGCAGCAGGATTATATTCATAAAAGCGCTGAACTGTTAAAAATTGATGAAGCCGGTTTGCATTCATTGGTGAATAAATTTATCCGTGAACGGGTAACCAAGATTGAGCAAAAACTTCCAAGAGAAGAAGAGTTACTGCAGGATCAATTTCCTGCGGAAAGCATGGAAGATGCTGCCACTCAATTGCTGAACAGCGATGAAGTACATGAACGGGCATTGATCAGGTGCTTACTTGATTTTGGTTTGCTGCAATGGGATGAAACTCAAACTGCAGCTCAATATATTTTAGCAGAAGCGGAAGAATGGGAAATGATTGAGCATGCCGACCTGAAACAAATTGTTGAACAATACAAACAATGGCTGAACGAAGGTTTTGAACCAACAACGAAAAGTTTTTTGTTTCATGAAGATCAGCACATCAGTAAAACGGTTGTAGCGCTTGCCGATTTCAGTGAAGAGCTAAGTCCCAACTGGATAAAAATTTACGAGAAGCCATTTGCAACAAGAGATGATTTATTCAAACAGGAAATAATTTCCGTATTGACTTATCTCAAATTGCGGAAGATAAAAAAGATGATGGATGAAAACCAGCGGGACCTGGAGCAAACAAAAAGTTCAGATGAACAGATCACTTTGATCAAAACCCATCAGCATCTCAAGCAATTAGAAATGGAACTCACAAAAGAAATGGGAACGGTTATTTTTCGGTAAAGCTTAATCCCATTCTTTATTCCGGAACAACCACATCAGAAAATAAGAAGTTAAAACTCCGAGCGCAGCTCCTGCCAATACATCTTCAGTAAAATGCTGGCCAAGATAAATACGGGAATAACCAACAGTACATGCTGCAACAAAATACAATAGTTGTAACCCTTTGTTTCTTGTAACAAATGCCAGCAAACTAAACATGGCAAAGGCTGTTGTTGCATGCCCGCTTGGAAAACTGTTTCTTCCTTTGAGCAGTTTGCCGTCAACGTTATGAACCATTTCTGTTTTTTGAAAATATAATCCCGGCCTTGGATTTTCTTTTATTCGTTTTAACCCCTGGGCAAGTAAACCACTCACCGCAAAAGCGATAATCATTAAAATGCCAAGTTTACGTTGACCAAACAGAAATAAAACAACACCCAGCAAGGCCATGAATATTCCTTCACCTATATAAGTGAAATACTTTAATACGAAATCCGAAAGCTCTGAGTGTTGATTGTTGAGCTTCAGAAAAACTGCTTCCCTGCCCCAGTACATCAACACAACAATTCCCGTAACCAATAAAATGATCACAGCATATGTAAACAGATTGCGCAGTGGATGATTGTATTTCCAGTTCATTACAAATACAAAACTAAGATGCATTCATCAACAGATCGCTGTAAGAATGCGTTAAAAGATTTTCTTCGGTTATGTTGAATTGATGCAGGTAATGATTGCATTGCTCTTGTATCTTCTCCAAACCAAGACTCCCGTCCTTATCAATAGCTTCTATTTCAACAAAGCTTCCCAAACCCTCTACTTCATCAATATGAAATTTCACATTGTCAATGAACCAGATCTCCCGTTTTTTCCTAACCACTATTTTAATTCCGTTTGCATTGATCAGGATTTGTTTCAGCAAATCACTATCATTATTTACCTGGAACAGGTTTACCTGGCTCATTTTTGGCCCTGCAATATTTTCCCTGTTATAAAAGATGA
>JANMOR010000479.1:0-2991 GCA_031369435.1 Chitinophagaceae bacterium | reverse complement strand
CAACAAAATCATTATCATTAACGGCAACAGGATAACAGCTGTAGCAGATCAACAGCAGCTGTCAAATTATACTTCCAGTCAAATCATCGATGCAAAAGGTAAATTCATCATGCCTGGGTTATGGGACATGCATATGCATTTTGGTGGTGGCGATACGTTGATCCGGGAAAATAAAAACCTGTTACCACTTTATCTTGCCAATGGTATTACAAGCATCCGTGATTGTGCAGCCGATATCAGTCCATCCGTTTTACAATGGCGAAAAGAAATCAACGAAAAAAAATTGTTGGGCCCCACCATTTATACAGCAGGTCCGAAACTGGAAGGATACAAATCCATTTGGGTGGGAGATATTGAAGTAGACAATAGTGCACAGTTACACAAAGCAATTGATAGCCTCCGGAAATTAAAAGTTGATTTTGTAAAGATCACTGACAATACCATGAAGCCCGATCTTTACCTGGAAGCTTTAACTGAAGTAAGGTTAACAGGCTTGCAGATCACCGGTCATATACCTGCTGCTTTAACACTTACTGAAGTTTCAAACGCAGGCTTAAGTGCGGTTGAGCATATCAGTTATTTATTACGTGCCGGTAATAAAAATGAAAAGATGTATGCAGATAAAATAGCAGCGGGTAAAATGACAGCCAAAGAGTATAATCAAATCCTGTTGCAGGATTTCGATACGGTTGCTGCCATACAGGTGTACAGGCAGCTGGCTAAAAACGGGACTGCTGTTGTGCCGACACTCTCCATTAGTTTTACAACTGCTTATTTAGATCAGGATGATCATAAGTTTGATCAGTATCTCCAATATATCGGCAAGGGATTGCGTAACACCTATACATGGCGTGTGGAGAGAGCATCAAAAGATACGGGTGATGCTATTGTTTACAGGCATGCAGTCATTGAACGGGCAGCAGGTTTATTGCCATTGCTTCATAAAGCAGGTGTAAAAATTATTGCAGGAACAGATGCCGGTTATCTCAATTCCTTTGTGTATCCCGGGTTGGCCTTACATAAAGAACTGGAATTAATGGTGAAATATGGACTAACAGCACAGCAGGCATTAATTGCATCAGTGATCAATGGCCCTGCTTTTTTAGGAAAGCAGAAGTTATATGGAAGTATTACAGCAGGGAAAATTGCTGACCTGTTATTGCTGAATGAAAATCCTTTGCTAAATATTTCTGCAACACAAAAAATTCATGCTGTAATTGTACAGGGCAAATTATTTAACCGCACAACATTAGATGCAATGTTGCTGGAAGTAAAACGGAAAGCAGCAGGGGAATGAGCTAAGAAATAATATGAAATTCTGAAATATAAAAATTAACTTTATTAACTGACCCCGCTTGCCTTTAAACCTCATACGATTGTTAAATCCATATGAGAAACCGTAAATATTCATTCATAAAAAATTTACGGGTATGAAAAAGTTTTATCAAAGAACAAATTCTTTTGCTTTTCTGCTGTTGCTGTTCATCTTCAACAGTTTTTATTTTACTGCCAAGGCCGATCTGTTTCCTTTCAGTGCCACTTATTCAGGTGCAAATGAAGTTCCTCCCAATGCTTCACCGGGAACAGGAACTATTGTTGGTATTTATAATGATGTTACCAATACCATCTTTTATACCATCAGCTTCAGCGGACTTACTGCCAATGCAACAGCAGCACATTTTCATGCGCCGGGGGCGCCCGGTGTAAATGCTGCTGTAACCCTTGCCCATGTGGGGTTCCCAACAGGCGTAACAGCAGGAACTTATACAAAAATGGATGTATTAACGGCTGCACAGGAAACAAACCTCATGGCGGGCCTGATGTATTCCAATATACATACAACTGCACTACCCGGAGGTGAAATAAGGGCGCAGATCATTCTGAGTCCTGCTTCTGCATTAGTGTATTCTTTCAACAGAACATACAGTGGTTCACAGGAAGTACCTGCCAATGGTTCTGCCGGAACAGGCACTATTGTTGGCGCATACAACAGCATCACCAATACGATATTTTATTTCATTCAATTCAGCGGGTTATCAGCTAATACAAGTGCTGCACATTTCCATGCTCCTGCAACACCGGGTGTAAATGCAGGTGTTACGCTTGCTCATGTGGGCTTTCCAGCTGGTGTAACTTCAGGAAGTTTAATAAAACAGGATGTATTTACCAATGCGCAGGAAACCAACCTGCTCGCTGGGTTAATGTATTCCAATATTCACACAACCGCTTTACCCGGTGGTGAAATAAGAACACAGATTTTCTTTGATGCGCCATTTATTGCACCGGTACTTAGCTGTCCGGCTAATATTGTTGCATCAAATGATCCAGGCTTATGTTCAAGATCGGTTTCATTTGCAGCAGGTGTAACGGGTACACCAGCCCCGGTTGTAACCTATAAAATAGGATCAACCACTATTACATCACCTCATGTATTCCCTGTAGGAACCACAACGGTAAATGTGAGTGCCATCAATGGCGGAGGTTTTGCCACCTGTTCTTTTACAGTAACCATTAATGATACAGAAGCGCCTGTTATCAGTAATGTAAGTGCCAGTCCTGCTATGCTCTGGCCTCCGAATCATAAAATGAAAGACGTAACAGTTAGTTACAGCAGTACGGATAATTGTCCAGGTCCAATTACCTGTACATTAAATGTTACAAGCAATGAACCGGTAGAAGGTTTGGGTGATGGTCATACAACTCCCGACTGGATTGTTGTAAACAATCACCTTGTTAAATTAAGAGCTGAACGCTCTGGTACAGGTGATGGAAGAGTTTATACGATCACCATCAGATGCAGGGATCAGTACGGCAATACTGGAACAGCTACAACAACTGTTTTGGTGCCACATGATATGTCGCCAACTCCACCTGCCAATGCAATAACTGAACGTGATGTTGAGGACGGTAATCTTGTAGTGGAAGTTCTCAGCAATCCTTCAAGGAATAATTTTACACTTCGTATTCAACCGGGTAACAATAGTTTTGAAT
>JANMOR010000407.1:0-7167 GCA_031369435.1 Chitinophagaceae bacterium | reverse complement strand
GCTGTATATGAATTCATGGCGAAATACCTCAGCCTGAATTTAAAAAACATACAGGATGTAAATGGTAAAATTGATGAATCAAAAATTACAATCGAACCCGAAAATAGTTTGTATGTGTTTGGTGATAACGGCGAAAAAATGCCTGCACATGCAATAAAAGGCTTTGACAATTTAGAAAGAGTATTTGCTGAAGAAATAAACAAGGCACGTACCAATCAACGTTATAAGATTGGTTTGATCGATCTGATGTTGCTAAAGCGTCAGAAACTTGGTGCCATTACCTTAACTGCACAACTCAAAGCAGATGGGGTGGAAGTAGATATGGGTGGTTTGGGTAATCGTCCCACTTTCGATAATCAATTGCTCATAGATAGCGTTCGCAATCAATTCATCAAAACGGCAAAAGAAAATAATGTAGAAATATTTTGTTTGGCGATGACGGGTTATTATGCCCAATCGTTTTGTGGCAGAACAGAATATATCCGCAGCATTGAAGATTGTATCAGGACAATGAAACTGATGAATGTAAAGTTTGCTTTTCTTCCATTAGGAGTACAATGCGATATGAAAAAGAATCCTGCTGTTCGTGATTCGGTGATTGCAAGATTGAAAATTGCAGGGAAATTAGCTGAGCAAGCAGGCGTGGTGATTGGTATTGAAACTTCCCTTACTGCTAAAGAAGAAGTGGAGCTGCTGAAGCAGATCGGTTCACCTGCCATTAAAATTTATTTCAACTTCTCTAATCCATTAAAAGAAGGAAGAGAACTCATCAGCGAAATAAAAATACTCGGTAAAGACCGCATCAGCATGATCCATGCTACCAACAAAGACAGCGTGTGGTTAGAAAATGATCCGCAGATAGACCTATACAAAGTGAAAAAGACATTAGATGAAATTGGCTGGACTGGTTGGTTAGTGATTGAACGCAGTCGGGATGCAAAGAAACCTTCTGATACCAAGTTTAATTATGGAGCAAATGCGGCCTATTTGAAGAAAGTGTTCCAGGACGAATAAAGAATTTTATAAACAGGTAAGAGGTCATAAACTGTTTTCTTCGGCCCTTCCCGCCTTACAATTTTCCCGGCTACCTCAAAACAGGAAAATCGTCCATCATTATAGCAAATACGCACATTTTTAAGGGCGGCAAACAAGGGTACATTTAATGGCGTAAAAGCCTGCTTTTGAAGCAGGTTGCAAAGCGTTAACTTGTATATAGAATGATTCGATTGCAATTTTGCCTGCTAAGCTTTTTTTTACTTGTAGCCCAAGTTGTGGCCGCAGCAGATATTTATGTTTCACCTACTGGTTCTGATCTCAACGATGGTTCAAAAGACAAGCCACTTGCAACGCTTAACATGGCGCTGCGCAAAGCAAGAGAATTGCGCCGGCTGAACGATCCTTCTATTTTCAATGGTATTCATATTATTTTAAAAGGGGGTCGATACCAATTAAAAGAGCCCGTTTTTATCCGTCCCGAGGATGGAGCCACTGTAATAAGTCCAACAACGATTGAAGCTGCACCTAATGAACAACCTGTTTTAAGCGGTGGCATAATAATCAACAACTGGAAAAAAGTAACAACGACTGTTCAGGGTTTAGCTGCAAATGCAAAAGGAAATGTTTGGGTTGCTGATGTACCGATGATCGGTGATCAACTGTTCAACTTCCGTCAACTCTGGATCAACAATGTAAAAGCGGTTCGTGCAAAAAATACGAATAGTGAATTGATGAACCGCATTCTCAGCTGGAACAAAAACGAACAAACCTGCTGGATTCCCACAACAAAATTTCCATCGTTGCAAAATGTACAGGGTGTTGAATTTTTTATTCATCAATGGTGGGCAATTGCCATTCTTCGTATAAAGAAAATGGAAGTGCAGGGCGACAGCACTAAACTTTTTTTTCATCAACCCGAAAGTAAAATACAAAGTGAACACCCCTGGCCGGGACCGTGGATGAGTAAAGAAACAGGCAACTCTGCTTTTTATCTCAGCAATGCTTTACAATTTTTAGATGAACCTGGAGAATGGTATCTCGATATTAAAAATCAAAAATTGTATTACTGGCCAAGGAATAATGAAAACCTTTTAACTGCTGAAGTAATTGCTCCGCATTTAGAAACATTGCTGAAAGCGGAAGGCACGATTGACAACCCTGTTCGATATATTTCATTCAACAATATTTCGTTTCAGCATACAGGCTGGTTACGTCCATCACAACAGGGACATGTACCGCACCAGAATGGTTTATACATGACCGATGCATACAAATTAAAACCCGCTGGAACAAAAGATAAAGCGGGTTTGGATAACCAGGCATGGATCGGCAGACCAGCAGCTGCAGTTGAAATCAATTTTGCAGAAGGAGTGAATATTTACAACAGTCGCTTTGAACACCTGGCTTCAACAGGATTGGATTATAATAAAGGAGTTCACAACAACACAGTAAAGGGAAATCTCTTTAAAGATATTGGCGGCAATGGTTTGCTTGCTGGCGTTTATTCTGATGAAGCAACCGAAATTCATTTGCCTTACAATCCAAAAGATGAACGGGAACTGTGCGATGGCATGATCATCAGCAGTAATCTTGTAACAGATGTAACCAATGAAGACTGGAGTTGTGTGGGTATCGGTATAGGTTATGCACGAAACACAACTGTTGAGCATAATGAAGTGGAGAATGTTTCTTACTCCGGAATTACGCTGGGTTGGGGCTGGACGCCTACTTCCAATGCCATGAAGAACAACAAGATCATTGCGAATAAAATTCATCATTACGGCAAACACAATTACGATTGTGCAGGCATTTATACATTAAGTGCTCAACCAGGTTCCAACATCAGTGAAAATGAAATTGACAGTATATACAAAGCGCCGTATGTGCATTTGCCTTCGCATTGGTTTTATCTCTATACTGATGAAGGTTCATCATACATCACAGTAAAGGATAACTGGACAGCAACAACAAAATATTTACAGAATGCAAATGGCCCGGGCAATGAATGGATCAACAATGGTCCGCAGGTAAGTGAAGCAATTCGAAAAAATGCAGGGCTGTATAAAGAAAATCAGCAACTGCTAACTGAACGCACTGCATCAAAACTTAAACTTCCCATCAACGAAGAACATCAGGAAGTAATTGAATTGGTTATAAAGGAAGGGCAAACGCTTGATCTGCCTAAACTCAAAAAATTACTTGCACTAAACAAGATGGACAGCAATGCCATCTATCATTGGCAGAATCATTATGTGATCTTTGATAAAGTGCAGGACATTGGAGTAATGCAGGGACGGATTCAAAACAATTTTCCAGAAGCTGAAGTACGGGTATATCATGATCTGTTTTATGAATACAGCAAAAAGAAACATTGCAGCAACAAAACGGTAGCAAAAGAATGGGATCATATTCTGCTTACGGCCAATCTTGTTGCAGATGAAAAATTGCAGAAAGAATATCTCAACTATCACGCTACACAGTTTGAAAAATGGCCGGAGATAGCAAAAGGTTTCTGCAATGCCGATTTTCAGCAGTTGTTGTTATTCAGAAACGGCAGACAATTAATGCTCATAATCAGCATTCCTAAAGGGGAGAGTTTGGATAAACTAAACCCAAGAACAACTGATAACAATCCAAGAGTAAACGACTGGAATAAGATCATGAAAAAATACCAGGAAGGAATTGAAGGAACAAAGCCGGGTGAAATATGGATGTACCTGAAGCCCCCATCCCCTAAAGGGGAGTAAGGCAACAGCATAACTAATTACGAGTATAAAAAAAATTAATGATAAAAAAAGAAACCGAGCCTGCTAATAGCACCCCTTCAGGGGCGGGGGGGCTTACAATAGGAATAATTGGATTAGGTGAAGGACGCAGTACCATGAGTGCAGCGTTGCAAAGTAAAAGGCTGCATCTCAAAACCATTTGTGATCGTAACGAAGAATTATGCAAACAACGTTGCAAAGAATTTGATTTTGCAAACTATACAACCAAGTATGAAGATCTGTTGAATGATGAAGAAATCGACATCATTGCTATTTATACACCCGATCATTTGCATGCCGATCATATCAAACTGGCATTGCAGCACAACAAGCACATAGTTTGTACCAAGCCATTCATCGATGATTTAAGCAGAGCAAAAGAATTAATTGAATTACAACAGCAAACAGGCAAAAAAGTATTTGTCGGACAAAGTTCCCGTTTCTTCGAACCATACAAACGGCAACGAAAAGATTTTGAAGCTGGCGAAATTGGCGAATTGATTACCATCGAAAGTCATTACAATGCCGATCATAGCTGGTTCCTTGAAAAGAAATGGGCTTTGGAAGATTCCTTCAAATGGCTGTATGGTGGTTTAAGTCATCCGGTTGATTTTATCCGCTGGTATATGCCCAATATTGAAGAAGTAATGGGCTATGGCATGATCAGCAGCAATGGCAAAACTGCAGGATTGAAAAATGAAGATACCATGCACTTCATCTTTAAAGCAACTGATGGACGCATTGCTAGAGTTAGTGGCAGTTACACGGGCCCAACTCAACCAACAAAACGTGATAGCGGAATGAGCTGTGTGTTGCGTGGTACAGTTGGTGCAAGCCAGGCCGATTATCATGAACTGCGTTATTCCATCACTGATAAAACGGGCGAAGAAAAAATCATTACCTGGGGCGATGCAACCGTGAAATATTATTTCCGTTTCGAAGGGCAAAGTCATCATGCAGGGGAGTACCAAAATTATCTTGAATACTTTGTTGATTCAATAGAACAAAATTTTACTGCATATCCTGATATGAAAGAAGGGATCGGAACAGTGGCATTGTTGCAGGCAATGGATAGGAGTTTGAAGACAGGTATGCCAGTGAAGTTAAAAGACATCTGTCTGAACCATGATTTATTGGATTTGTGGGATTAACAGGAATTAAATCCTATAAATCAAAATAATCCCATGAATCCCGGTTCAGACAATTGCTGATAGATAACAAGACGATGAAGTGAGTGACACAACGAAGATGCCATAAGCACTAAAGCAGGTAACAAAAAAATAAATGAACGAAATCTATAACAAACTCACAACGCTTGACTTTGCCATTGTTGCAGCATACCTCATCATTTTATTGGTGATCGGTTATGTTGCCAGCTTTAAACAGAAGAAGAAAAACGAAACACTATTTCTTGCAGGCAATTCGCTCAACTGGTACAATATTGGTTTCAATATGTGGGGCACTAATGTTGGCCCTTCATCATTATTGGCATTTGCAAGTATTGGTTTTTCTGCAGGCATCGTTGGTGGAAATTTTGAATGGTATGCGTTTGTTTTTTTGTTGTTGCTCGCCATGGTATTTGCACCAAGATACATCGCCAGTAAAGTAAGCACTATGCCCGAGTTCATGGGTAAACGTTATGGAAAAAGCTCGCAGGATATTTTAGCAGGCTATGCACTCATCAAAATTTTAATCAGTTGGCTGAGCCTCGGTTTATTCAGCGGAGGAATTTTAGTGAGGCAGATTTTAGGAATACCGATGTGGCAATCGACTATAGTACTCGTTGCGTTCTCTGGTTTGTTTACCTACATGGGCGGTTTAAAAGCCATTGCAAAAGTGAATGTGTTTCAAATGATCTTATTGATCATTGTTTCATTAGCATTAACTTTTATCGGTTTGCAAAAGCTTGGAGGCATTTCGGCCTTAATTGCTAAAACGCCCGGCCATTTCTGGAATTTAATTCATCCTGCATCCGATCCCGGTTATCCATGGCATGCATTGCTGCTGGGTTATCCTGTATCGGCAGTTGCATTTTTTTGTACTGATCAAAGTATGGTGCAAAGTGTGTTAGGTGCAAAAAATTTAAAGCAGGGCCAATTAGGTGTAAATTTTATTGGCTGGTTAAAAGTATTGGCATTGCCCATGTTTATCCTGCCCGGTATTTTGTGTTTTGCATTATACCCCAATCTCACCGATGATAAATTGGCATACATGACAATGGTCACCAATTTATTTCCTTCGGGTTTAAATGGTCTTGTTATTTGTGTGTTGATTGCTGTATTGGTTGCAACCATTGGTTCATCCTTGAATGCACTGAGTACTGTTTTTACAAAAGATATTTATGTAAATAACATCAATCCGCAGGCAACAGTAAAGCAACAGATCAATGTTGGGCGCTACACTGTTATTGCAGGTTGTGTGTTGGCCGTATTAATGGCCATTGCATTTGATAATATTAAAGGTAAAACGCTCTTCGATATTTTTCAATCGATCTTAGGTTACTTGGCACCGCCATTGGCAGTTACTTTTTTATTGAGTGTGTTCTGGAAACGTACCACAAAACTGGCAGTGAATGTAATTTTATCTGTCGGCTCTGCATTCAGTTTATTTGTAGGAATGCTCAACTTGTGGATCATACCTCCTGATGCTGCAATAGGTGAAAATACATGGTGGCCGCATTATTTTTTGATCTCGTTTTACATTTTCTGCATTTTGTTTTCGGCAGCCATCATTATTTCTTTACTCGATAAAAACAAAGTAACAGCAGCCATAGAAACAGCACCTATTCCAAAAACCAGTAAACAGGTAAAAATTCTGTTTGCTTTATTAGGACTTGTAATAATAACTCTCTACATCATTTTTAACGGACATTAATTATGAAGAAAAATATTTTGTTTGCGGGCTATATTGCTACTATGATACTTCGGTTGTGTCACTCATTTGTACGCTTTGTTTGTTATTCAACTTTAATTTCACGCAAAGACGCAAGGTTTTTAAAGCAAAAAACGCAAAGCGATTTTTTAACCTTTCTTAGCATCTTTGCGAACCCTTTGCGTCTCTGCGTGAAACCTTTTGTGTTGTTTTGCGCCTTTGTGTCTTTGTGGCAAACTTCTTATTCACAAACTTGGATATGGTATCCGGGCGATTTCGAAATCAATCTTTCGAATAAAATACAGAACCGCCGCACAGAAAGAGGAACTTTTTTTCCTGTGTTTTGGAAAATGGATAATCATTATGTGTTGATGGATTTTCATAAAGTGTTTGATGTGCCTGCACAGGAAACAGTGAATATTTATGTTGAAGGAGAATACAATGTAAAGCTGGATGGCAAAGCGTTTGAAGGAAGCCCGAAGCAGATTGTTGTTCCTGCAGGTAAACACAAGATCAACATCAAAGTTTTTAACCA
>JANMOR010000406.1:0-3498 GCA_031369435.1 Chitinophagaceae bacterium | reverse complement strand
CGGTTAAAACACAACCCAAACAAACTCCAACAACAAAACCACCTGTTAAAAAAGATACGGTTGTAAAAAAGCAACCTACCATTACCAAAGTTGATAACAAAAATGAAACACAGAATAAGGTTGAAATAAAACCTGTTATTCCTGCGCCCAAACTACCCAATGGTTTAGAAAAAAGAGATAACAAAGTGTATGAAACCATTCCCATTACCGAAGAAGAAATTATTGTAAACCTGTACGACAATGCTGAAATTGATGGCGACATTATTACTGTGTTGTTCAATGGTGAAGTAGTGGCTTCACAAAAAACATTAAGCGACAAACCTATTACACTTAAATTAAAAGCCATTCGTGGCAAAGACAATACACTCACTATGTATGCAGAGAACCAGGGAAAAATTCCACCTAATACCGCTATCATGCGTGTACAAAGCGGCGGTGATTATTACAAAGTATTTTTAAGTGCCGATGATAAGAAGAATGGAAGTGTGGTGTTTCGCTTGAAATAATTTTATTGCAAAAGTTGTTATTACTAATAACAGCAAATTTGTAAATTCCCATTCAGCCGTTTCTTAATTCTGCAAAAAGAAGTTTCATCTTGAGCGTTCATCTCAATGTTAAATTATTTTGAATATGTCATCCTTGTAAACGGGATATGATTTTGCCTGTCTGATTTCAAGACAGGGTTTTCTTTTTTATAATATGATTTGCTGAGCAGGAAGCAAACACTTTGACGATGCATTTGTATCTATTAAAAACAAATGAAATTCTCAGGGATTGTATTACATTTACGAATAGCAGGTTTTACCCAAATCCCTCACCCTTTTTTTATTGAAAGCAACTTCTTATCCTTAGTGATTGACCATCATGCTTGTCTTCAATTAATAATTTCAATATGGTTAAGGACGCTTTACGTATAGCAGAACTTGAAAAATTGTTGGCAGAACGCACTGCTGAGTTGATACAGCAGGGTGAAGAACTTGCTGTTATTAACAGTGTACAGGAAGCTTTGCTGAAGGAAATGGATATGCAGGCCATATACGATTTGATTGGCAACAAAATACAGGAGCTTTTTGATGCCCAGGTTGTGGGCATTTCAACTTTCGATCATGAAGAAGGAACGGAAAAGTTTCAATATATAGTTGAAAAAGGCGAAAGATATTATCCTGAACCCAGGCCACTTGGCAAATTAAGACTTCACCTAATCGAAACCCGGAAAAAGATCATCATTAACAACCGTCAAGAAGGCGAAGAATGGTTTGGAACAGAAGTAATACCGGGCACAGAACCCATCAAGTCAGCCGTTTTTGTTCCTCTTGTTATTGGTGATAAAATTACCAGTTATGTAACCCTTCAAAATATTGATAAAGAATATGCTTTCAGTGAATCGGAAATCCGCCTTTTAGAAACATTAGCCAACAGCATGAGTACGGCATTGCAAAATGCCCGGCTGCTGAAAGAAACCGAACAGCGTACCGCTGAACTGGCAGTAATCAATAGTGTTCAGGAAGGTTTAGCAAAAGAATTAGACATACAGGCAATCTATGATCTTGTTGGTAACCGCATCCGTGAATTGTTTGATGCACAGGTTGTGGGTATTGCCACTTTCGATCATGTTAATTCAATGGAATCACTGCATTACCTGATCGAGAAAGGCGAGCGGTATTATCCTACTCCAAAACCAATCAACTCATTAAGAAGACATATTATCACAAGCCGTGAAAAACTGGTGATCAATAAGAATTTTGCAACAGTAGCTGATACGTTTGGGATTAAGCCGGTGCCAGGCACTCAACCGCCAAAATCTGCTGTATATGTTCCCATGTTAATCGGGGAAAAAATCACTGGATATGTAAGTCTTCAGAATATCGATAAAGAAAATGCATTCAGCGAATCCGATTTGAGATTATTGGAAACTCTCGCCAATACAATGGGAGTGGCATTAGAAAATGCAAGACTCTTTGATGAAACTACCCGGCTCCTCAAAGAAACCGAGCAGCAAAAAGCTGAACTGGGTGTTATCAACAGTGTGCAGGAAGGCTTAGCGAAAGAACTGGATATACAGGCCATTTATGACCTGGTGGGTAATAGAATCCAGGAATTATTCAATGCTCAGGCTGTTATGATAGTAACGTTTGATCATGAAACCGCTACTGAACATTTCAAATATCTGATTGAGGATGGGCAACGGTTTTATCTTGCTTCACGGCCTTACGATAAATTAAGGCAACACCTGATTGTTACCAAACAGAAAATTGTTATTAATACAAATTATGAAGAGGCTTACGCAAAATTTGGTCTCAGAACATTGCCTGGAACAAACCCAACCAAATCATCTGTTTTTGTTCCACTGATCATTGGCGATAAGGTCAACAGTTATATCAGTTTGCAGAATATGAAAATTGAAAATGCTTTCAGCGAATCGGATGTTCGCCTGCTGGAAACATTAGCCAATAGTATGAGTGTGGCATTGGAAAATGCAAGACTCTTTGATGAAACCACCAGGCTGTTGAAAGAAACTGAACAACGTACAGCTGAATTGGCTGTTATTAATAGTGTACAGGGAGGCTTGGCCCGTGAACTGGATATGAATGCCATTTATGATTTAGTGGGTAACAAAATTCGTGACGTATTTGATGCGCAGGCAGTCATAATCGCCACGTTTGAACATGAAACAGGGACAGAGAAATTCAATTATGTGATCGAAAAAGGAGAGCGCTTCTATCCTGAATCACGCCGTTATGATAAACTACGCTACCAGTTGATCATGACCAAACAAAAAATCCTGATCAATACGAATATGGCGGAAGCATTTACTGAATTCGGGCTCAAAGTAGTCTCGGGTACAGAAATGCCCAAATCAATTTTATATGTTCCGCTGATTGTTGGGAATAAAGTAACCAGCTATGTAAGTCTTCAAAATGTAGATAAGGAAAATGCATTTAGTGAAGCTGATGTGCGTTTGCTGGAAACATTAGCCAACAGTATGAGCGTGGCATTAGAAAATGCAAGACTCTTTGATGAAACCAATCGATTATTAAAAGAAACAGAACAGGGAAAAGCAGAACTCTCTGTTATTAATAGTGTACAGGCAGGATTGGTAAAGGAAATGGATATCCAGGGTATTTATAATTTAGTAGGTGAACGGATTCAAACTCTTTTTTCAGCACAAGTTGTAATTATCGCCACATTCGATCAGGAAAAAAAGCTGGAATATTTTAATTATTATTTTGAGAAAGGAGAAACATCTCATCCAAATCCCCGGCATTTTGATAAGGTAAGAACGCATCTTATTGAAACCGGTCAAAACATCCTGATTAATGAAGATGTTTCTAAAGCGGTAGCCGAATTTGGATTACGGGTAGTGCCGGGAACAGAAATGCCGAAATCGCTTCTGTTTATGCCTTTGAAGGTTGGCGATAAAGTAAATGGTTATGTTAGTCTTCAGAATATTGATCAGGAAAATGCATTTTCATTTTCTGATGTTCGTCTCTTAAGCAC
>JANMOR010000394.1:0-5868 GCA_031369435.1 Chitinophagaceae bacterium | reverse complement strand
CAATCCCGGAAAGAAAGGGTTGGTGATAGAGATCAATCCTGTTACTGACAAGTTTATTATTTTCAGCGATCAGCACAAAGGAGCAAAAAATGGTAGTGATGATTTCATGATTGCCGAGCCAGCCTATTTAAACGCATTGCACTATTATCATGAACAGGAGTTTCATTTTATATCGCTGGGCGATAGCGAAGAACTTTGGGAAAACATGTTGGGCCCGGTTAAAACAAACAATAAATTATCAATTGAAGCAGAAAAGAAATTTTTAATCACTAAACGCTTCACAAAAGTATTCGGCAACCATGATGTATTCTGGAACAATGATCCGTTTGCATCATTGCAACTCATGAGCATGTATGGAGAGACAGTAAAAATTTATGAAGCCGTTGTTTTGAAAATGAACATTGACAATGAAAATTTAGATATCTTCTTAACACATGGGCACCAGGGCGATGGACAAAGTGATACAAACCCTTTCAGCGCCTGGTTTGTAGGCCGGGTATGGGCTCCGCTGCAAAGCTATCTGAATCTGAATCCCAATATACCATCGGCCAACAAAGAATTAAAATCAAAACATAACCTGTTCATGTATGAATGGAGTAAATTGGAGAAAAATCCCGTTTTAATTACAGGGCATACCCATCAACCTGTTTTTGCGTCGCTCACAAATCTGGAACATTTGTACAAACAGCTCATTTCTGCCAAAGAAAAAAAGGATGAGGTTTTGATTCAAAAATTAAATACGGAGACTTCTTTTCGTCAACAGGATTATGATTTTGTTAGCGGCCATTACAGCAGCTTGAAACCTTTTTATTTTAACACGGGTTGCTGTTGTTACAGTGATGGTGATATTACAGGAATTGAACTGGCCGATGGAATGATCCGTTTAATTAAATGGAAAAAGAAAGATGCTTCATCAGAAAGAATAGTGCTGGAAGAAATGGCGCTGAAAGATCTGCTGGCAGAATAGTTTTGCTCTTATTTTTGCAGCCATGAAACGAATTTCTTTTTTGTTGTTAGCTGCATGCTGCTTCATATCATTTTCTACATCAGCTCAAAACACAAGAATCAACGATTATAACAGTATTGGCTGGTATGCTGCAACCGGCACATTCTTCTTTCATAAAAAATGGAGTGCTCACCTGGAATATCAATGGCGCAGAGATGAGATCATCAGCAAATGGCAGCAAAGTTTATTGCGTACCGGAATTAATTATCATGCAACCAACAATTTAACAATACGTGCCGGTTACGCTTGGGCTGAGACATATAATTATGGCGACTACCCCATCAATGCCTTTGGAAAAACATTCACCGAACATAGGTTGTATGAAGCAGCCACACTTACACAACGCAACGGCAGTGTAGATATCAGCCATCGTTTTTTGCTTGAACAAAGATGGTTGCCACGTTATGCATCTGCTGCTTCTGTTAAACCGGAAGAGTGGTTGTTTGCAAACCGTGCACGCTACATGCTGCGGTTGCAACATGCATTAAAAGGCAAAACACTCGAAGACAGGGAGCCTTATATTGCTGCCTATGATGAACTGTTGATTTGGTTTGGTAAAAATGTAAACGAAAATGTTTTTGATCAGAACAGGATTGGAGTCTTGCTAGGTTACCGTTTTAATTCTTCATTCAGAATTGAAGGAGGTTATCTGAATCAAACATTACAATTAGGAAGAGAAGTAAATGGAAGAAATGTATTTCAACATAATAACGGGTTGATTATTTCTGCTATCATCAATGTAAATCCATTCAAGTAAGTTTACGATCGGCCCACGCCTCGTGGTCTGATCGAATTAAACGAGATTAAATTTTTTCCGGTCAGAAGATGAAGCTTGGGCCGACCTTTATGTTTAAAACTACAATGCCAACGCTAAGCATTGGCATTGTAAAACTGTTTCTTTATTTCTTCCAGGTATTGTTGGCATTATTGATATCAGGTAATTTCAAACCCGGATCAACCACTACTTCCTTTACATCTGCTTTTGTTTTTACAGGAAAGGTCCAGGTATCGCCCCGCTGCCATACTTCAACCGGCAATTGAATCAATTGCACATCACCATTGACATCTGTTACTCTTACTGTAACAGGCATCGGCATTTTTTCCAGTAACTGCAATGTAATATTGGTTCCGTTCTTACTGTTTTCACGAATGGCGGTTACTTCTTTTACTGCCACATCAAACTTCCATGTATTCAATGCCCAGCTTCTCCAGTACCAGTTCAAATCTTCGCCGGCAACATTTTCAATAGTATGAAAAAAGTCCCACGGTGTTGGATGTTTAAAAGCCCATCTTCTTACATATTCTTTCAAGGCCATATCAAAACGTTCTTTGCCTAATACTTCATTCCGTAAAACATGCAACATCATACCGGGTTTATAATATGCTGCCACTCCCAGATTTTGTTGTTGCACTACATCTGCCTGGTTGAGCATACCATCCATCTTTTCACCAAAAACATAACCGGCCATTCCATTTACATCGGGTAAATCTTTATACTCTCCTTTATTAAATGCTTCACTTGAAAGGATGTTGATGAATGTATTAAAGCCTTCATCCATCCATGCATATTTACGTTCGTTGTTACCAACAATCATCGGGAACCATGTATGACCAAACTCATGATCAGTAACTCCCCATAATCCTGCTTCAGTTGCACCGGCACCGCAAAACACAATCCCGGGATATTCCATTCCACCAACAATACCTGCCACATTGGTTGCTACAGGATAAGGAAACTCAAACAGGTAGTTGCTGTAAAATTCAATACTCGCTTTTGTATATTCAGTTGACCTGCGCCAATCATTCCCATCCTTTTTTGCTGCACTTTCTTTTGCATACACACTAACTGCCATTGATTTTTTCCCACTTGGTAAGTTAATGCGTGCTGCATCCATAATGAAAGCAGTACTTGCTGCCCATGCAACATCTCTTGTATTTAAACATTTAAACTTCCAGGTAGTAAATGGATTCCCGGGACGAGAAGAAGCTTTGTTCACTTCATCAGCAGAACGGATCACAACAGTTTTATCACTGTTCATTGCTTCGCCCCAACGTTTTATTTGTTCAGCAGTAAAACATTCTTCAGCATTGGTTAACGCACCACTACCTACTACAATCATATTCGATGGAGCAGTAATGGCATAATCAATATCGCCATACTCTAAATAAAACTCTCCGGCGCCGAGGTAAGGGTTGGTGTTCCAGCCAACCAAATCATCATACACACATACACGTGGAAACCATTGTGCCACTTCATAGATCCATCCGTCTTTTTGTTTTAACCTTCCCATACGGTCAGTGCCATATTCAGGAACAACAAATTGATACTCGATGATGATCACTGCTTCAGCACCTTTACCTTTTAATGGTTTTGGTAACCATATCTGCATACGTGTATCAGTAACGGAAAATTTCGGATCGATCATTTTTCCATCCACTTCCAGTTTAACCGCTTTGATGACATCACCTTCTGTAAATTGTCCGTTGGCCCAACGACCGCCTTGCGTTGTAGTGGTAGAAGATGCACGGGAATCAGCTTTATAAATATTCTGATCTAACTGCAACCAGATAAAACGTAATTCATCGGGACTGTTATTAATATAACTGATGGCTACTGTTCCTTTAATACTATGATCATCGGGATTGATGGCTGCCTGTATAGAATAGTTAGCTTTGTTTTGCCAATACATAGGACCGGGCTCACCACTTGCACTCCTGTATTCATTACCGGGGTATGGATAAAAGAATGGATGAAAGGCTTCACGATGATCGTACTTGCTTTGAGCAAACATGGACGCACTTATACAAATACTTACGACGATTAAAAGAATTTTCTTCATATAGATTATTATAGAGTAGCTAAAGAAACGAAGGTTTGCGGAAACTGAATCTGTTTTTTTGAGAAAGATGCGTTAATAATGCGATGAATGGTGATGCTGAAGGATAACAACTAACTGTTTAATACAAAATTGACTGCTGCTGTTGCATGAATAGCTGTTGTATCAAATACAGGAATGGGACTGTCTTCCTGTTTGATGAGGATGGGAATTTCAGTGCAGCCAAGGATCACTCCTTCTGCTCCTTCGGCTTTTAATTGATTGATGATGCTGATGAATCCTGCTTTTCGTTCAGGAAGAAAAATGCCTTTACCCATTTCATTATAAATAGCGCTGTTGATATATTCAATATCCGTTTCATTGGGGATGATGGTTTCAATTCCCTGTGCTACCAATTTATTTTTATAGAAAGGAAGTTGCATGGTGTACTTTGTTCCAAGCAAGGCCACTTTTTTTAATTGCAGTTTGGTAATTTCTTTTCCTGTTTCTTCTGCCACATGAATCAACGGAATGTTGATGGCTGCCTGTACCACATCTGCAATATTGTGCATGGTATTAGCTCCAAGCAACATACAATCAGCTCCTGCTTCTTCTAATCGTTTTGCTTCATTGATCATGATGTGTGCTAATCCATCCCAATCACCAGCCATCGTTAATGTTTTGATCTCTTCAAAATTTACAGAACTCATGAGGAGTTTAGCAGAACTTACTCCACCCAACTGTTCATTTATTTTTTGATTGAGCAGGCGATAATAATCCATTGTTGAAAGCCAGGTAATGCCGCCGATGAGTCCGATTGTTTTCATGGGGTGAAGATAAAGACTCACGACAAATTAAAACAACCTCCCTTGCTGCCCCGGTCTTCTAAACTGCGTTCTATCCAAACTCCATTCTTCTGCATTCATCCCATACAACTTGCCATACTTTTTATACTGCTGTGCAACCAGTTGTGCAATGGGCCCTTCGCCTCGCATACGTACACCCCATCGTGTATCATTTACCTGTCCATCATGACTATGTTCAATATGATGCCATACTTTATCAGCACGGTCGGGAAAATTTTTATACAACCAATCATGAAATAAAAATTTGATGGCTCCATTTAAACGGATGAAGGTATAAGCAGTAAATGTTGCGCCGTTATCTCTTGCAGCTTTCATGATACGTTGCATTTCGTGTTCGTTGAGTCCGGGAATCATGGGGCCCATCATTACACCCATGCGAACACCTGCACTGCTGAGTTCGTTGATCACTTTCAGTTTTTGTTTGGCGGTGGTAGTGCGTGGTTCCATTACCCGTCGCAGATCTTCATTAAAAGATGTAATGGATACCATGGCCGATACAATATTCTTCTTGCCCATTTCCTGTAATACATCTTTGTCTTTAAGTATCCATGAATTTTTTGTGAGAATACCAACGGGCTGATTGAATTCATTACATACTTCCAGTAATCCTCTTGTTAAACGATACTTCTGTTCAGCAGGTTGATAGCAATCGGTATTACCACTAAGCATGATGGGTGTGGCATCCCACTTGGGGTGCATCAAAAATTTTCGCAGCAGTTTGGGTGCATTCTTTTTAACAATGATCTTTTGTTCAAAATCCATTCCTGCACTGTAGCCCCAGTATTCATGCACATTGCGTGCATAGCAGTAAATACATCCATGCTCACAACCAGCATAAGGATTCATGCTGTAGCTCATGCCAACATCAGGACTTTCAACTTTATTCACAATGGTTTTACTTTCCTGCTCAAGGTATTGAGTGGGCAGGTTTGTTTCCTGCCATTCGTCAATACCTTCAATAAATTCTTTTGTTTTTTCATTTTTGATGAACCGGTTTTTGGTGTTGAACTGTGCTCCTCTGCCAGCTATGTATTGCGGGTTGTCAATGTCTTCTTTCTTAGGTGTTACTTTAAAATGATCTTGTTGTAATTTTTCTGACATGATGTTGAAGATTGTGAAATGTGAATGGTCAATGCTGAATAGAAATACTTTTGTACAAGAGTCGAGACGCCGGCGGTGT
>JANMOR010000167.1:0-1561 GCA_031369435.1 Chitinophagaceae bacterium | reverse complement strand
CACCCACCCCAAACATCGTTGTGTTTTGTGCAGCCTCAGTTCCTTTTGTAAAACGACGGATCAACAGGTTGGCATCAATAAAAATATTTTCATAGATCTCATAGCTGGCTAAGAAAGAAGTGTTGAGGCCTTTGCTCTTTACACCATTGAGCATACTGTAACCATAATTGCTGGTGCGCATATCCGTATTTAAACGAAAGATATCGGCACCTGCGTTACGGCCGCTTGCACTATCTAAGCCTTGCTGCCACAAGATCAAACGGGCCATTAAATTCAATTTGCCAATAGGCTGATAGCGTAGTATGGTAATTATTTCATTGAAATTTGCACCTAAGGGATGAGCCAATGGCTGATTGTAATGTGTGTAGCTCGATACAGAATCAAAATGCGAATAGGTAAACGGACGAACACGGTTCCATTCTACCTGCAGATCAAGATTACTGACATTGGCTACATCAATATATTTTACACCTAACTGCATGCCTGTTTTATTGGCCCACCATGTTTTATCTTTCCGTAGTTCTGCAAAATTGAATTCATCAATCAATAGTTGTCCATATACCTGTACTTTTTTTACAAGGTTGGCTTTGAAATCTGCACCCACCATTGCATTATCACGGCTTCCCAAATTTCCTTCAATGGTGCGGAAGAAAATAATGGGGTTCATATATCCAAATTCAAAATGATCCTTTCGTCCAAAGATGACACTTTCAAATACGCCTACATTGAGCCAGGGTAATACATTCATACTTAAATGATGCATGGCGGCATACTTCTTTGGCACCAGGTTATTGTTGTTGTTACTCTTTCCTTCTGTATGCAGCTCCATAAACAAATTCTGGTAATTGAGTTTCCAGAAACGTGTATTGAGTTTTACAAATAATTGGTTCGCTCCAAAATCACTGAGGAACAAACTGCGGTAACCATTGCCGATAAAATTCCGGTCGTACCCAATCTGGAAGTTGATATACTTTGCTGCTTTGAATGTAAAGGATCCTCTTGCATCAAAATAATCAACAGCAGTTTGTTTAAAGCTCTTATAAAAATTGGCACCCGGTACGGCCTGCAAACTATCGATCCAGTTTTGTACAAACAGCGGGCCACGCTCCTGCACATCCATCACCATAGCAGAAAAACCAACACGGTTGCCGATTCCGCCCCGTACATTTAAACCACGCTGATTGATAAATGTGTTCTGTGATGTATTATTGAATTCAACCGATTGACGGTAATTGATCATGGGATTCAGTGCAATAAAAAAATCATCGCCATATTTTTCAATAAAAGATGCAGGTGTTTTGTAAAATTTTTTGAGGAAAGGTTTTTTGCTGTTGAAGATGCTCCGGTCGCCTTTTACCCATTCCTGGTTATTAAGGTATAAGCTCCGCAGGTTGAACTGATCCACCTTACTCAACCTTAATGCTGTGTCGGTGTTATAAAACAGCGGGGTTATCTTCAACATGGAATCGGCTTTGGCACCCAGCCATTCAACCGCATACCTGCGATCATAAGGCTTGGTGGCAGTGAAATTAAGATCACTGATGGTGCCCGTTTTGATCTC
>JANMOR010000300.1:0-2207 GCA_031369435.1 Chitinophagaceae bacterium | reverse complement strand
GAAAATAAAGGTATGCCTTTCACCGCCTGCCACAATAAAAACAGAACAAGCAATAAATAAATTAAAGAGAAAACAACTACCTGGCTTTTTGTTTTTGCAACAAACCATCCAAAGAGTGGAATGATTTGCAATGCATGCATGCCAACAAAATGAGCAACTCTTAAATCGCCATGTAGTTTGCTCCAGTTTACCAAAGGCAATCCTTCGCTTCCATCAGCAGCACCAACCGTATGTTTTAATTGTGCAGCCATGGCCCCACCTTCAAACGCAAAAAACACAAAGTAAAGAATAGCAATACGAATGGCCCATATATAATGAACAGGTACATTAAATTGTTTTTGCCTGAAAAATAAAATACCGATATACAAAGTCCACAAAGTCATGATGGTAATGGCCACACCCATGAGGCTGAACAATAAACCATAAAATGCCGATGTGATATTGAAATGTGAAAGACGTCCGTTAGCAGCCTGCCAAACAATCACAACCAATTCAAAAGACAATACCAATATTACCACCCATGAAAAAACCAACACTGCTTTTTGTTTTGTGAGATGAACCATGTACCATCCCATTGACCAACTGAAAATAACAGTTGACAAAAAGAATTTCAATGGTTTTATCCAGGCATTAATGCCCAACACAATGGTATCATCCACCTGCATCATGATGATACAGATGATGGCGCCCAGTATGTTTAACCATCCATACCAGTAAAGGGATGAATTACGTTGTTTCAACTGCGTAAGAAAATTCATTTTGTACAATTAATAATTATCGGCAAAATAAGTTTTCGTTTTGATCAAACGGATGAGCAGGTAAAGCAACAGCCCAACTGGACCGATCATGAATGTAAAAAATAAACAGGGGATCAATATCCAGTGGTTGATATTGTGTTTCTGTGCATTCTTCTTGATCCAGATACCCGTCATGAGATCAAAAGCTAAAAAATGAATCCATGCGGTAGTAACTGCAACCCTGTTGGTGAATAATTCCATTACACCATCAAGTGTACTGAACTTTTCCATATCACTCATCTTGAAATTACTTGCCAGCAGCCAGGTGTATAAAATAACAAATAAAGTGATGACGATACCGATCAGTAATTTGTCGGTATTAAACCAAAAGGGACTGATGATGAGTAAAACAAGCCAGCCAACAAGGGCGATGGTATTACAAATACTGAAGATGGATTCGGGAGTCATTATGTTAGTTTTTGAAGTGACGTAACTATCAACTGGTAAGTTTCTTCATCACTTAAATCTTCCGGAATAAATTTTTTACCAATCACTTTTTCATACAGTTCAATATATCGTTTGCTGATGGTATCAATCCATTCATCGCTCATGTCCGGAACGGTTTGGCCTTCTTTGCCCATGAAATTATTTTCAATGAGCCATTCACGTACAAACTCTTTACTTAATTGTTTCTGACGTTCTCCTTTTTGCTGTCGTTCTTCAAAACCATCTGCATAAAAGTATCTTGAACTGTCGGGGGTATGAATTTCATCCATCAAATAAATAGTATCGCCTATTTTTCCAAATTCATATTTGGTATCAACAAGAATCAATCCCTGTTTGGCTGCAATTTCTTTTCCTCTTGCAAATAACTGCAGGGCGTAGTTACTCAATTGTTCCCATTCAACTGCTATACAAATGCCGGATGAAATTATTTCAGCCGGAGCAATATCTTCATCATGTCCTGCTTCTGCTTTTGTTGATGGTGTAAGAATAGGAGTGGGGAAGTAATCATTTTCTTTTAAACCATCGGGCATTGCTGCTCCGCATAATTCCCGTTTGCCCAATGCATATGTTCTCCAGGCATGACCAACAAGGTTACCACGCACTACCATTTCAATTTTAAAAGGCACACATCTTTTACCAATACTCACATTGGGAGCAGGAACCTCCACCAGCCAGTTGGGACAAATGTCTTTTGTTGCATCCAGCATATAAGCAGCTATCTGATTTAACACTTGTCCTTTATATGGAATTGGCTTTGGAAGGATGACATCAAAGGCAGAAATACGATTACTGGCGATCATTACCAGCCAGTCGTTACCAATGCTGTACACATCTCTTACTTTGCCTTTATAATAATTGGTTTGATTGGGAAATTGAAATGGATTCATTGCCCGAAGTTAACAGACAAGCATAAAACTCAGGCAGTTAAAAAAATTAACTTTTAAAAATTAGTGGAAATTAAGT
>JANMOR010000287.1:0-1533 GCA_031369435.1 Chitinophagaceae bacterium | reverse complement strand
TACAAAACTTTGTGCAGCTATTTCTCTGGCTATTTTACGATGTGCCGGGGTAAAGATATCTGTCTTTGCTCTTTGCTCATCACAATAACGGTATGGATCATCAAACAAACCCAGTTTATATTTTGCTTCCAGTATTTTTCTACAGGCTGCATCAATCATTTGCATCGTAATCTTTCCTTCGTTTAACGATTGCTTCAAAGTTAATAAGAACCCTTCGCCCACCATGTCCATATCAATACCTGCCTGCATGGCCAGCATTGAAACTGTTTTCAAATTGCCCAATCCATGATCGATCATTTCATTAATACCTGTATAATCTGTTACAACAAATCCTTTAAAGCCCCATTGATTTCTTAGAACTGTTTTCATGAGCCATTTGTTGGCAGTAGCAGGAATACCATCCACATCATTGAACGATGCCATTACACTTCCAACACCTGCATCTACTGCTGCTTTGTATGGAGGAAAATATTCATTATACATCCGGTAACGACTCATGTCGGTTGTATTATAATCTCTTCCAGCTTCTGCAGCACCATACAATGCATAATGTTTTACGCAACTCATAATGGTATTGTTCAACGAAAGATCACTTCCCTGGTAGCCCCGTACCATTGCTTTTGCAATGAGCGAACCGAGATAAGGATCTTCTCCACTTCCTTCTGAAATCCTTCCCCAGCGTGGATCACGGGAAATATCAACCATGGGCGAAAAGGTCCAGTTGATGCCATCAGCACTTGCTTCAACCGCTGCAATTCTTGCACTGCGTTCAATCAGCTGCATATCCCAACTGCAACTCAACCCTAATGGAATGGGGAACACTGTTTGATAACCATGAATCACATCCATTCCAAAAAGTAAAGGAATTTTTAAACGGCTTTGTTCAACTGCCACCTGTTGTACTGCACGGATTTTTGCAACCGTTTTAATATTGAACAGCCCTCCTACTTTTCCTTCTTTTATTTTTTTACCAATATCAGAATTACCTGCCTGGCCAGTAACTATATCACCAGAGCCTGGTAAGTTCAGCTGACCGATCTTTTCATCTAATGTCATCTTCTTCATCAATGCATCAATGAACACTTTCATTTTAGCATCATTTGTAAGCTGTGCTTTTGATTGTGCACTAAAGCAGATCAACAAGATCAGCATGGATATTAATTGTTTCATGTCTCGTCCTTTTTATATGCGGTTAAAAACTGATTTCACTTTTATTGATCGTGTATTCAATGCGCTGGTTCTTATACTTATCGATGATTTCCATTTTAATGACCGGGTCTTTTTTCCATTCAATCGTAAGTAACCCGAAATGATTATCCATCACCGGCCCTTCGATACGATTTTTATTTTGCGTAGGGAAATCCCATGTTGATGTAATACCGCTCGACGTTACATCATAAATGGGATACAAACCTGGCACCTGCAGTTTAGAAATCTCTGCGTAGTGTACATCACCTGTTAAGAAAAGAACTGCATTTGCTTTTGTTGTTTTGATCAATTCTAACATTCGTTGCTGCTCATGCGGGAAATTAG
>JANMOR010000285.1:0-3860 GCA_031369435.1 Chitinophagaceae bacterium | reverse complement strand
AAAAAAATCAAAACCATAAACCAATTCCTCAAATACCTTTTTGTAGTTGTACTGCTGAGCAGTTGCAGTACGGTAAAAAATGCATTTCAGCCAAAGAATACAGCTGAAACAAGCACTCCAAAACAATCGCAATTGATTGAGCATATTGAAATAAAACCTGAAACAACTGCTAATGCACGTAATACCGGTTCAGGTAAAAATCAAAAACAGGTTTTTCAAACAAGAGAGGTCGTTAATAAATATTCATCCCTCGAAATTTTCTCTCCTTTACAATTTAAATATGCAATTAAATTAGATGTACCCGTTGAAACATTGCAAAATAAAAACCTTTATACAATTATAGAAGATTGGTGGGGTACACCTTATCGTATGGGCGGCACATCTCTAAAAGGGATCGACTGTTCAGCATTTGTACAAACATTGATGTTGGGTGTTTTTTCTTTGTCGTTGCCCAGAACAGCCAGGGAGCAATATGTTTTATCTGAATCAGTATCAATGTTTGATTTAAAAGAAGGCGACCTCGTTTTCTTTAATACAAGAGGCGGAGTTTCACATGTAGGAGTGTATTTACAGAATAATAAATTTGTGCATGCATCCACTTCAGGAGGTGTTATGATCAGCGATTTAAACGATAACTACTGGGGCCGTAAACTCATTGGAGCAGGAAGAGTATTACAAAGCATTATACCACGGCCATAATCTTTATCTTTGTTTTAATATAGGCTTCAATACTTTGAAGCCTTTTTTATTGTTTATGCTTACAAAACGCATTATTCCCTGTTTGGATATTAAAGATGGCCGCACAGTTAAGGGCACCAACTTTGTTGATTTGCGTGATGCAGGTGATCCGGTAGAACTGGGAGCTTTGTATGCACAGCAGGGAGCTGATGAATTGGTGTTTCTGGATATTACAGCAACAGTTGAAAAAAGAAAAACCTTGAGTGAACTGGTGAAGCGTATTGCAAGGCATGTAAATATTCCCTTTACTGTTGGTGGTGGAATAAGTTCTGTTGATGATATGAGTGTGTTGCTTAATTCAGGAGCTGATAAGGTTAGTGTGAATACTGCCGCATTTAAAAATCCGCAGTTGATCAATGATATTGCAAAGGCAGCAGGCAGCCAGTGTTGTGTACTGGCCATTGATACAAAGAAAGAAGAAGATGGTGAATGGTATGTGTACCTGAATGGTGGCAGAACCAAAACGGATAAAAAATGTTTTGATTGGGCAAAGGAAGCAGTGGCATTGGGAGCAGGGGAGATTTTGCTGACAAGTATGAATAATGATGGCACCAAGAAGGGTTTTGCTTTAGACATTACCAAGAAACTTTCGCTTGCATTATCAGTACCGGTTATTGCAAGCGGTGGTGCTGGAACCATGCAGCATTTTGCTGATGTGTTTGAACTGGCCTATGCAGATGCTGCATTAGCAGCCAGCATTTTTCATTTTAAAGAAATTGAAATAGCAGATTTGAAAGAATATCTAAAAGAGAGAGAGATTGCTGTAAGAGTTTAACTTTGCTTTTCAACACAGAGAAAAGGAGATACAGAGGAACACAGAGGAAAAAATAGACAAGCTGATAACACGGAGGTTAACTGATCATATCCGCAATAATCAGCAATAATCAGTTTCATCTGTGTTTCTATAAAACATTTGGATTTAAATTATCAAACATTGAAACCAGAATTCAACAAATATCACGACGGCTTATTACCTGCCATCATCCAGGATTATAAAACCAGCAAAGTACTGATGCTTGGTTTTATGAACGAAGAGGCATTTATTAAAACCGAAGAAACAGGGAAAGTTACTTTCTACAGCAGAAGTAAACAACGTTTATGGACAAAAGGTGAAGAGAGCGGTAACTTTTTAACTGTTAAACAGGTATTACTCGATTGCGACAATGATACCCTGCTTATAAAAGCTGAGCCAGCCGGACCAACCTGTCATACCGGTGCTGATACTTGCTGGAGCGAAAGAAATCACAGTGACGACTTTTTATCGTATTTAGAAGAGATCATTGATTTGCGCAGGAAAAGCAGCGATGAAAAATCGTATGTAAAACAGCTTTTTGAAAAAGGGATCAATAAGATTGCACAAAAAGTAGGAGAGGAAGCAACTGAAGTGATCATTGAGGCAAAAGATAATAACGAAGAATTGTTTGTAGGCGAAGCCGCCGATCTGCTGTTTCACTTTATGGTTTTGTTAAGAGCGAAAAATGTTTCTTTGCAGGACGTAGTGTATGTATTAAAGCAACGACATTCAAAATAATATGAAGTACCTGATTTTATTATTGTTAATAAGCTGTTCAGCCTTTACAATGCAGGCCCAGCAAATGTATTCCATTAAAGGAACCATTAAAGGCGCAAAAGAAAATGCAAAGGTTAGTTTGCGGTTCGATAATCAGCAAAGTGAAACTTTATCTGAATCGGTAATTAAAAACGGTCAGTTTGAACTCAAGGGTAACTTAACCGAAACAGCCATGCATATATTGGTTGTTGAAGGAAGTGCAATGAACCTGGGTATTTTTTTAGATGCATCCAATGTAATAGTAAGCGGTCATATCGATTCATTACCCAAAGCAATGGTGAAAGGTTCTAAAGCACACGATGAGTTTAATGCCTTCCGCACAACCTTTGATCCTTATTTTTCAAAGCTTGATCTACTGGGTAAACAGTTAAGCGATCCTTCCTTTCAGCCCAAACAGGATTCTTTGTACACTGTTGCAAGAGCTATCATTACTGAATTGAATACAAAAGCCGATGAGTTTATTGAGCAAAATAAACTATCAGCTGTAACACCATTGTTGTTATACATTCTCTATAATTTCTTTCAGCAACCTGAAGTGCTGGATCAACGGTTTACCAAATTAAGTGAACAGTCGCAAAAAAGTTATTACGGCCGTATGGTGAATACGATTGTAATGGACAACCGGATAGGTGCAATTGGCACACAGGCCATTGATTTTGCACAGGCTGATACATCGGGTAAAATGGTTAGCCTTCAATCGTTCCGTGGTAAATATGTATTGGTTGATTTCTGGGCAAGTTGGTGTGGCCCCTGTCGCATGGAAAATCCAAACCTGGTAGATGCTTATAATAAATACAGGAATAAAAATTTTACTGTATTGGGTGTTTCACTTGACCGTGATAAGAAATCATGGATACAGGCAATTGCCAAAGACGGTTTGCAATGGACACATGTAAGCGATTTGAAACATTGGGGTAACGAAGCTGCACGTCTTTATAAAATATCTGCCATTCCACAAAACCTGTTGATTGGTCCTGATGGAATGATCATTGGCAAAAATCTGCGTGGCGAAGAACTGCAAATGAAGTTGGAAGAACTTTTCAAAAACAATTAAACATGCGGAAGAATTTGTTGCTTGTTGCTTTCATGCTCACCGGAATAGCTGTGTTTGCACAGGAAAAGAAATTTGTTATTAAAGGAACACTTCCGGTTAACACAAAAAAATACAACATCTTGCTGAGCTGGAATAATGGCAATGATGGCGAAGAAGTAAAACTGCTGAATGGTCAATTTGAAATCAAAGGAACGATCGCTGAACCGGGTATTGCAACGTTGAGTTTACAGGAAACTTCTCCAAAACCGGGAAAAGCATTCAGCCGGCTTGAATATGAACAAAACTCACTCAGTTTTTTTTTAGACAGCGGCATCATTACAATTACTTCAAAAACTTTTTTATGGGATGCTGTTGTTAGCGGCACAGCAGTAGTGAATGATTATCATAACTATCAGCAGCAGATCATGCCTTTAAGCCGACTTGAAAGTAAGTTGGGTGAAGTGTATGATGGGTACAGCAAAGCCAAAAATCAAAAGATGGCTGTTGAGGTATTTGAAT
>JANMOR010000284.1:0-1930 GCA_031369435.1 Chitinophagaceae bacterium | reverse complement strand
CGAACTTACAACTGCTACAACATATACCTATACTGTAAAAGCAAAAGATGCAGCAGGAAACCAAAGTGCTGAGAGTGCCGGTTTAATTCTTACAACATTAACGGGCGGAACGGCCACCGAATCTTTTTCGATGCGTACAGTTATTGCCAATCAGCGAATGCCGCATGATCTTGTTTACGGACCCGATGGTAATATCTGGTATACTGAACGGTTTGCAGGTACAGTAAGTTTTGTCAACCCTGTTTCTGGCAGCAAAACAACTGTATTAAACCTGGGTACTTCCATGGTTCGTGTAGGTGGGCAGGATGGTTTAATGGGTTTGGCATTGCATCCTGAATTCGCAACAGGTAAACCTTATGTTTATATTTCGTATACCTATCAATCATTAAGTGCTACGGTTCGTAAAACAAGAATTGAACGTTATACGTATAACAGCAATACGGTTGCATTAGAATCGCCTGTAACCATTTTACAGGATATACCCGGAAGTAATGATCATAACTCAGCAAGAATTGCAATTGGTCCCGATCTGAAATTATATTATTCGGTTGGTGATATGGGCGCAGGGCAATTTGATAATTTAACACGTATCAATAATGCACAGAACCTCTCCATCTATGAAGGAAAAATTCTGCGTTTGAATACTGAGTTGATCAATAACTCATGGATACCGGACGATAACCCATCCATCAACGGTGGAATTCCAAATGCTGTGTATTCATTTGGTCACCGCAATCCGCAAGGATTGGTTTGGGGCAATGTAAATGGAACATCCATTTTATACAGCGATGAACATGGTCCATTCAGTGATGATGAAATCAATATCATAGAATCAGGCCGCAACTTTGGATGGCCCAATGTAATTGGCTGGTGCGATGGCAACTATAATGGAAGAACAACCGGTGGCTATACAATTGTAAACGAACAAACCAATTGTGTAACATTAAATGCAAAAGAACCTTTGCGTTCATTATTCCCTGTCAGCAATCCTCCATCGGGTGGTGATAATATGTTATGGCCTTCAGTTGGACCATCAGGATCTGATTTTTATGGCAATACATCTATACCCGGCTGGCAAAATTCATTGCTCATTGCAAACCTGAAAAAAGGAACTGTTTCCCGTTACAAATTAAGCAGCGATGGGTTCAGCATTATTTCTGATACCATTCATTATTTCCGTGGAATCGGACGATTCAGAGATGTGGTGGTTTCGCCTGATGGTTTAAAAATCTATGTTGCCTGCGATTCAAGCGGCTCAACATCGGGACCAACAGGCAATGTAACAACTACACCTGCTAACCCCGGCAGCATTCTGGAGTTTACATATGTTTCAGGAGGTTCAGTTCGCCGGCCAAACAGCCAGGAAATGCAGATTAAAGAAAATACAAGAGACAAAACAATTGATGTGTATCCAAATCCTGCCACACATTTTATAGTAGTATATAATTATACTGCAGAAGCCGGAAGAACTATTGAACTGGTTGATATGAGCGGAAGGATTGTAAAACGTCAGCTTGCAAATAATCTTGCAACAAGAATTGAAGTAGCTGATCTTCCAAACGGCTTGTATATCCTGAAGGTAACAGGTACCAACGGCAAATTGCTGAGAACTGAAAAAGTAGTGATTCAGAAATAACGTACTACCCTTTCAATTATACATGAACGGTATTGAAATTTTCAATGCCGTTTTTTTTGATTTTAATGATTGCTGATTAACCCTTTGTTTTGAAAAGATTGTTCTTGTTTTATAAAATAACTTTACGAACATGTTGGTGCAATTACCAAAATATTCGAAGTAGAAGTAACTCTTAATAACTTTCTTAAAACCTCGGGCAGTTCAATTTCTTTTTATTTGGATCACTGTGCTTTTGTATCCAGATCAATGAAAGTTCAATACCCCCTCTCCGGCGGGACGCTGCCGTTAGCCTGG
>JANMOR010000276.1:0-12306 GCA_031369435.1 Chitinophagaceae bacterium | reverse complement strand
GCTGATTATACAAGGAAATCGATTGCAGCTTTTGTAGAGAAATATCCCAACGTTGGTTTGATGGTTTGCTTGGGTGAAGCAATGGAAGGAGTGGGCAAGGATGATATTGAATGGTTCACGCAAACAATTATTCCCGGTGTGAAAGATGGATTAGCAGCATTAGGAAAAACAGAGGAGCCGCCAATCGTTTTGCGTGCACATGACACCGATGCACCATCAGTGATGCGTGCTTCTTTACCGCTCTATAAAAATTTATACACTGAAGCAAAGTTCAACGGCGAAGCGTTGACCTATGCACGACCAAGAGGAAGCTGGGCTGAATTGCATCAGACATTAAGTAAACTCGGCAGTGTGCAAATTGAGAATGTACACATCCTTGCCAACCTTGAACCTTTCCGTTATGGCTCACCCGATTTTATTCAACAGAGTGTAATTGGTATGCACGAAGTAATGGGTGGAAATGGTTTGCATTTGTATCCACAGGCTTCCTACTGGGACTGGCCTTATAGTGCAGACAGTGTGAGTGGCAAACGTTTATTACAAATTGAACGTGACTGGATCTGGTACAGTGCATGGAGTCGCTATGCATGGAAAGCAAAACGTAACCGTGAAGAAGAAGTTGTTTACTGGAGTCGTTTGCTCGCCAATAAATTTGGTTGTAGTGAAGCAGATGGTAAAAAAATATTAATGGCCTATGAAGAGAGCGGTGAGATCGCTCCGAAATTATTACGCCGTTTTGGAATTACCGATGGCAACAGGCAAACGTTGACACTTGGTATGCTCATGACACAACTCATCAATCCATTCCGTTATGGTTTGTTTACGTTGTTGTATGATGCAGAAGCACCGGAAGGTGAAATGATTCTTGATTATGCAGATAAGGAAAATAAAGGAATCAAACATATTGGTGAAACGCCACCGCAGATTGCAAAAGAAGTGGTGCTGCATGGCGATAAAGCGGCTGCAATCATTACAGAAGTATCAAAAAAAATAACAAAGAATAAAGAAGAGTTCAACCGTATTGCAAATGATATGTATTGTTATAAAGCAATGGCGCACCATTTCAGCAACAAAGTAAAAGCTGCTGTTCAATTATTAAAATACAAATACAGCGGTAATGTGCCTGATCTTGAACTGGCCGTTCCTTTGCTGGAAGAAAGTGTAAAGGATTACAAAGAGCTGGCTCGTTTAACAGCAGGCTCTTATCTCTATGCCAACAGTATGCAAACACAGCAACGGAAGATTCCCATGCGTGGGGTAGATGCAACCTACAAGCATTGGACAGAAATGGTGCCTGTGTTTGAAACGGAGCTGAAGACCTTTCAATTTAAAATTGATTCGTTGAAGAATGCGTCGAATACAACAGTACAAGAACGCAAATCATTTCAACAGGTTGCTGTTAGCTTGAATAACACAACTGTTATATTGGGCGAAGGAGTTTCTTTATTTAATGATACATCCATCCGCATCAAACAACTGGCTGCTGAACTGAAAGGAATGAAAGCTGTACAACTTCCTTACAGGCAACAAATGTTGCGTGCCACTGAAATAACTTTTACAACAGATAAGCCGGTGAAAATATTAGCAGGCTATTTTAAAACACAGCGAGCTGCATTCACAACTGATACGGTTTTTGCAAAAGCACCTGAGTTGGAAACCAATGCCAGCGCCGATGATTACGGACAGGTAGAAATAAAAATATCCAACGCACTCGCAATTGAAGGAATGCCACCAGTAAATATTCATACATATTCATTCAATGCAGGAACACATACACTCAAACTACCCAAGGGTGTTTGTTTAGTGTTGGGCTTTGTGGATGGCACGCAAGTGATACCGGTGTATGATGCGATGCTGATGAGTGATGCAAAGAATAAAAAATTGGATTGGTTGTTTGAGTAGGATTGCCACGGAAGCACGGAAGTCACAGAGAAAGAAGGCTAAATAAAAAAGTTAAGAATAATTGTCGGAGTGTTTATCCCCTCCTCTGGAGGGGCTTGGGGTGGGTTGACGAAAAGCGAAGCGAATGCACAAGTGTGCAACACAACAAAAGAGCAATAGAAATACAAATGATGACTTACAAAAAAACATATTTAGTATTTGCAATAATCTTACTGTGTAACACATTTGTTTCATCACAGGATTTAAAACTGTGGTACAAACAGCCTGCTGTGAAATGGACAGAAGCGTTGCCGATTGGTAACGGTCGCATTGGTGCCATGCTGTTTGGCGGCGTAGAGAACGATCATATTCAGTTTAACGAAGAAACATTGTGGAGTGGCGGGCCAAGAAATTACAGCAGAGCAGGTGCATACAAATATTTGGATTCGCTCAGGCAGTTGTTGTTTGCAGGTAAACAAAAAGAAGCGGAAGCGTTGGCAGAAAAAGAATTCATGGGGTTGCAAAGTTTTGAAGCAGAACGCAGCGGATGGATTAAAACTGTTACTGCTGATACAAAATATGCTGCCATAAATTTTGACGACAGCAAATGGAAAACAATGACCGTTCCGCATTGGGATGGTTGGGAAACAGTTGGCTTTGAAGCATTGGATGGTGCCGTTTGGTTTCGTACAAGTTTTATATTGCCCGATGATTGGAAAGAAGAAGAGATGGTTTTTGATTTCAACCGTATCCGTGATTGGGATTACACTTATGTGAATGGACAGTTGATCGGCAGTCAACAAAATACAGAAGGAAGAAAATATACTGTTGCAAAAAATCTGCTGCACAAGGGAAAGAATACAATTGCTATCCTGGTATTGAATTTTTCGAACAAAGGCGGACTGTATGGTTATAAGGATACCATCAATCATATGGGTGTTTATCCTGTGAACAGGGAGAAAGAAAAAATATCGTTGAACGGACAATGGAAATATTTTGTAGCAAACGATAATCCGCCGCCTGTTGGAACTTACCAGGCCGATTACCAACCTTTCGGTAATTTAAATTTACAGTTTGCCAACACATCAGGTTTTACCAATTACAAACGTGAACTGGATATTGCCAATGCTGTTGCTGCTACTTCTTATTCACTTAACGGTATAGATTATAAACGGGAGTACTTTGTGTCGGCACCAAACCAGGCGTTGATCACAAGGCTTACAGCAACTAAAAAAGCAAGTATTAGTTTCAGTGCATTGCTGAACAGTCCGCACAGAAGTTATGCTGTTACGAAATTGAATAATAACACTGTTTTACTTTCTGTAAAAGTGCGTATTGGTGAGTTGAATGGTAAGAGTTATATGCAGATCAAAACGGTTGGAGGTACTGTTTCAATCAGCAATGGTCAATTTACCATCAGCAATGCAGATGAAGCAACGATTTATTTAACAGCCGGAACCAACTATAAAAATTACAATGACATTACTGCTGATCCTACGCAACCATGTGTTGCTGCATTAAAATCGCTGGAAGGAAAAACCTATTTGCAAATTAAAGCCGCACATATTGCAGAGTATAAAAAATGGTTCAATACATTTTCGATTGCAATGGGTGATAGTAAGAAAGCTGCATTAGCAACAGATGAACGTTTGAACAATTTTGCAAATGGAGATGATCCTTCTTTTGCTGCATTGTATGTACAGTACGGAAGATATTTATTGATCTCTTCTTCACGCCCCTCTACAAGACCTGCTAACCTGCAAGGTATCTGGAACGATTTAACCAATCCACCATGGGGAAGTAAGTACACCACCAACATCAATGCAGAAATGAATTACTGGCCGGCAGAGTTGTTGAATTTATCGCCAATGCATGAACCCTTGTTTGATATGATCAGTGAGTTGGCGGTAACAGGAAAGCAAACGGCGAAAGATCATTACAATGCACCGGGTTGGGTGTTGCATCACAATACAGATTTGTGGAGAGGTACTGCACCAATCAATGCCGCCAATCATGGTATATGGGTTACAGGTGGTGCATGGTTGTGTCAGCATTTATGGGAACATTATTTGTTTACACAGGATAAAAACTTTTTACGCAACAGGGCTTATCCGATTATGAAAGAAGCTGCTTTGTTCTTTAACAGCTTTCTTATTAAAGATCCTGTAACAGGTTATCTCATCAGCACACCATCTAATTCACCTGAGCAAGGTGGATTGGTTGCTGGCCCAACAATGGATCACCAGATTATTCGTGCATTACTGAAGAACGTAATTGAAGCAAGTGAACTATTGAATGTAGATGTTGCATTACGAAATACATTAAAAGAAAAATACAAACAGATCGCTCCAAACATGATTGGTAAGCATGGTCAGTTGCAGGAGTGGATGCAGGATGTTGATAATCCCAACAACAAGCATCGTCATATTTCGCATTTGTGGGGTATGTATCCCGGTAATGAAATCAATTATGATGAATCGCCTGCGTTGATGAATGCAGCAAAGCAATCCTTACGCTTCCGTGGTGATGAAGCAACAGGATGGAGTCTTGGCTGGAAGATCAATTGCTGGGCACGATTCAAAGATGGAGAGCATGCATTAACAATGGTGAAAATGTTATTGAGTCCGGTGAAAGGCGGGGCAGGAAGCTATCCGAATTTGTTTGATGCACATCCACCATTCCAGATCGATGGCAATTTTGGTGGTGCAGCAGGTATTGGAGAAATGCTGGTTCAAAGTCATACTAAATATGTTGATCTGTTACCTGCTTTGCCTGCTGCCTTTGCAGATGGCGAAGTAAAAGGTATTTGTGTACGTGGTGGTTTTGTAATGGATATGCAATGGAGTGGAGGGAAGTTGGTGAAGCTGAAAGTAAAATCAAATGCAGGGAATGATTTGCAGTTGCGTTATAATCGAAGAGTTGTAACAGTTAAAACAATTAAGAACGGAGTATATTTTTTTAATGAAGAACTTAAGTAGATTTAAAAGAGTTGATGATACCGGCATCAGAATCTCTGTTGAGCTTTTGTTGCGTCGCATGCCGAAGTTTACATTCGGCATCAAGACCGTTAGCGTCTTGACTCTTGTACATTCTAATAACTATTCATCAACACACCCCTTAGTCCCCTCACGAGAGGGGATGCTCACACACAGCCCTTGCTTGTTTAAGAGGTTGTTATTCTTTGCATTTCTTTGTGTCTTTGTGTCTTCGTGGCAAAAAACAAATGCGCAACGTCAGGATATTTCTTTAAACGATAACTGGCACACTATCGCCACAAATAACGATCAGGTACTTCCTGCAAGTACCTATCAATTAACCATCACAAATAACTGGAAGAAAGTAAACATACCCCACAACTGGGATCAGTACGAAGGTTACAGAAGACTATTGCATGGTAACCGTCATGGCGACTCCTGGTATCGGAAAACATTTACGAACACACAATCAAAAGCCGGCAAACGTTTCTTTTTGTTTTTTGAAGGCGTTGGATCATACGCAACTGTTTATCTCAACAATAAAAAAGTAGGTGAGCATATTGGCGGACGAACAACTTTTACTCTCGATGTTACAGATATTATTAAAACAGATGGCACTACGAATCAGTTAGCGGTAAGAGCGTATCATCCTTCGAACATTAAAGATCAGCCCTGGGTTTGTGGTGGTTGCAGCGATGAACGTGGCTTTTCAGAAGGGTCACAGCCGATGGGAATTTTTCGCCCGGTGCATTTGATTGTTACAAATGATGTGCGTATTGAACCTTTTGGTGTACATGCATGGGCTTACAATTCAGATAGAAATGCTACGTTGTATGTTAATACGACTGTCAAAAATTATTCTCAAAAGAGTAAATCGATTACAATTATAAATCGGTTAATAAATAAAGAAGGCAAAACAATAGCAGAGTTCTCTGCAAATGAAGAATTAAAGCCAAATGATTCGATCGCATTATTATCGATTGGAATTAAAGTTGCTAATCCTGTTTTGTGGTCAATAGAAAACCCTTACTTATATAAAGTCGTTTCGCTAATAAAGGAAAATACTGCTGTTATTGATAAGCTTGAAACGAATTTCGGTTTCCGTAGCATCAACTGGAAAAATGCAACCAATCAATTTATACTAAATGGCAAACCTGTTTTCATCAACGGTATTGCAGAGTATGAACATTTACTTGGACAAAGTCATGCATTCAGCAAAGAACAAATCATCAGTCGTATGAAATGGTTGCAATCTGCCGGTTTCAATGCATTTCGTGATGGACATCAGCCACATAATTTATTATACGGACAATTATGTGATGAAAAAGGAATTCTCTGGTGGACACAATTATCAGCACATGTTTGGTACGATTCACCTGAGTTCAGAAATAATTTCAAGCAACTATTAAAAGAGTGGGTGATTGAACGCCGTAACAGTCCTTCCATTATTTTATGGGGCTTGCAGAATGAAAGCAAATTGCCGGAAGATTTTGCAAAAGAATGTACTGAATTGATTCGGTCTTTGGATCCAACTGCATCAACACAACGTTTAGTTACTACTTGTAACGGCGGTACTGGAACCGATTGGGATGTGCCGCAAAACTGGACAGGCACCTATGGAGGTAATCCTAACACATATAGAGAAGATGTAAAAAAACAAGTATTGATTGGTGAATATGGTGCGTGGCGTACAATAGACTTGCACACCGAAGGTGGTTTTGTACAGAATGGTATTTTAAGTGAAGACCGCATGGTACAGTTGATGGAACAAAAAATTCGGTTAGCGGAATCAGTGAAAGACAGCAGTGCAGGACAATTCTTTTGGTTATTGACATCGCATGATAATCCCGGTCGTGTACAGGGTGGTGAAGGTTTGCGTGAATTGGATCGTATTGGCCCCGTGAATTATAAAGGCTTACTAACTCCATGGGAAGAACCGACTGATGCATATTATATGTTCCGCAGCAATTATGCACCGAAAGAAAAAGAACCGATGGTCTACATCGTTTCACACACATGGTCCAGCCGCTGGATGAAACCCGGCATCAAGGATAGTATTTATGTGTACAGCAATTGCGATGAAGTGGAATTGTTTAATGATATAGATGGCTCTTCGTTAGGTAAAAGAAAGAAGAACGGCATCGGCACACATTTTCAATGGGACAAAGTGAATATTCAATACAATGTATTGTATGCAGTGGGTTATGTGAATGGCAAAGCTGTGGCAAGAGATACAATTGTGTTGCATCATTTACCGAAATCACCAAACTTTAAACAGCTGTATGCCAATGCACAACCTGTAACCAAACCAACTGCAGGTTATAATTATATCTATCGTGTCAATTGTGCTGGGCCGGAGTATAAAGATGAAAATGGCAATACATGGAAAACTGATAAAGGTTTCGCCACATCATGGGCCAAAGATTTTCCGGAAGTGTCCATCAACTTTGCAAGTCAACGCAGAACATTCTGTCCGATAAAAGGAACATATGATTGGAAACTTTTCCAGGATTTCCGTTATGGAAAAGATAAACTTAAGTATGAGTTTGCATTACCCAATGGTGAATACTTAGTTGAACTCTATTTTATCGAACCGTGGTTGGGAATTGGCGGCGGTATTAATGCCACTGGTATGCGTTTGTTTGATGTAGCTATCAATGATAAAGTTGTGTTGAACGATCTTGATATCTGGAAAGAAGTGGGAGCAAATACAGCCTTAAAGAAAACAGTTAAAACAAATGTGAAAGGAGGGAAGCTGATCATTTCATTTCCAGAAAGTAAATCAGGTCAGGCAATAATTTCTGCAATTGCCATTTCTTCCATCAATAAAGGGATCTCAACGAAATCAACTTCATCATTTATCAGTGGTCTTTCATGTGAAAATTGTAAAGAACAGAGCTGGATGGATATTAGTCAGCAGCAATACGCCAATGAAACCATTCAGTTCAATAGTCTTCCATCCAGCCTCTTTGGCGCAGACTGGATTCAGCTCAACAATAAAATAAAAAAACAAACAGTAAGATTTATTCCAACAATTGATCTGGATGTTTTTCTTGCTGTAAAGAAATCTTCAATTCAACCTTCATCGGGTGAGTTAACAAAAACCGAATTGATAACTGATGAAGGAGGCGGTACTGTTTATAATGTGTATCGAAAACGATATTTAAAAAATGAAAACGTAAATCTGTCTATTGATCAGAATTCAATACTTGCTTATTTGCCGGTGAACCACATGCAGCCTGCTTACGATTTAAACCCAATCACAGCTTACCGCACTAACGTTGCCATTATCAGCGAAGGAGTAGTTAAAGATTCATTGAATGGAAGATTATGTACAGTCATCCAATCAAATGGAGAAATAACTATTGAATGGCCTGTGCAAACTGGAGTAGGTGATATTTATTCCATCACATTGAAATATTTTTATCCAAAAGAACAGCCCTTAAAAGCAAAACTGCAACTATTTGATGCAGGTGGCAACAGGATGATGGATGAGGCTGTTCAATTTACATTTACAAGGGTGGGCAAATGGAATCAGTTTACAGTGAACACCGGGTCACAGATCAATGCAGGAAATTATGTGGTGAAACTGGTAGCAGAAAACGGAACTGAACTCGCCATTTCAGGAATTGAAATACAATAGTGAACGCAGAACCCCGTCAGCGGTTGCAAACCCTGACGGCGGTTCGAAGAATACAAAATTCAATGAAACGATTTTTTCTTTTTGTTATTTGCTTTGCTCTAATTGTGCAGTTATTTGCGCAGCAACTTTCTGTTTCAAATCTTCGCAGCGAATATAGAAACAATCCATTAGGTGTTGATGTTGTTCATCCAAAGCTCAGCTGGCAATTACAATCAAAACAACTGAATGTGTTGCAAACAGCTTATCGTATTCTTGTTGCCGATAATGAAGCGTTGTTGAAAAATAATACAGGTAATATCTGGGACTCAAAAAAACAAAACTCATCTGCATCTATCCAGGTAGCTTATCAAGGTAAAACATTGCAATCAGCAAAAAGATATTTCTGGAAAGTACAGGTATGGGATAATAAAGGGAATGTATCAACATGGAGTAGTGCAGCCTTTTGGCAAATGGGTTTACTGCAACCAAAAGATTGGAGTAATGCAAAATGGATCGGTTATGAAGAAATCAATGACACAGCTATTATTGTTCCGCATGTACATCAGAGTGGGAAAAAAGCATGGGGCCCACGTAAAGATATCTTACCTGTGATACGCAAAGAATTTACTGTTGCTAAAAAAGTTAAACATGCAACGGCATTTATCTGCGGTCTTGGTCATTTTGAATTAAACATCAATGGAAAAAAAATCGGCGATCATTTTCTAGCTCCCGGCTGGACGAATTACAGCAAGCATGCACAGTATGTTACCTTTGATGTAACAGAAAATATACAGCAGGGTAAGAATGCAATAGGTGTTATGCTGGGTAATGGGTTTTACTATATTCCATCAGAACGTTATCGTAAAATGACCGGTGCCTATGGCTATCCAAAGTTGATTGCAAAAACTTTGATTGAATTTACCGATGGAACAACGCAACTTATCATCAGCAATGAAAGCTGGAAGACAGATAAATCGCCCATCATTTATTCAAGCATATTTGGTGGTGAAGATTATGATGCGAATCTTTATCAGCAAGGATGGAACGCCCCAGGCTTTAATGATGCAGGTTGGAAAAATGTCACCGTCACAAAAGGCCCAGCTTTACTTGAATCGCAAATGAATGAACCGGTGAAATTAATGCAACAATTACCTTCACAAACAAAACGTGAATTAAAAACAGGTGTTACGTTGTATGATCTCGGTCAAAATTTTTCCGGTGTCCCATCCATTACAGTAAAAGGAAATAAAGGCGATACTGTGAAATTAATTTGCGGCGAGTTGATCAATGCAGATGGAACAGCGAATCAAAAAGCAACTGGTAGTCCTTCTTTCTTCACCTATATTTTAAAAGGCAATGGAGAAGAAAACTGGCATCCTTTATTTACATATACCGGCTTCCGTTATGTGGAAGTGCATTGCAAGCCTAAGGAAAATAACCAATCATTACCACAAGTACTAAAGCTCGAAGGTTTGCATATCCGTAATGCTGCAAACAGTGTTGGTTCGTTTGCGTGTTCCAATGATTTGTTCAATCGTACACATACTTTAATTGACTGGGCCATTAAAAGTAATATGATGAGTGTGTTTACTGATTGTCCACATCGGGAAAAACTTGGCTGGCTCGAAGAAACACATCTTATGGGAGCATCGGTTCAATACAACTATGATATTGCTGCGTTGAATAAGAAAGTGATCAAAGACATGATGAATGCACAGTATGAAAATGGAAAGATTCCTGAGATAGCACCTGAGTTTACAGCATTTACTCCACCATTTGATGAATCACCGGAGTGGGGAAGTGCTGCAATTATTTATCCCTGGTATAACTATCAATGGTATGGCGATAAAGAAACGCTCTTGCAATCATATGATATGATGAAGGGTTATGTATTGTATTTGAAAAACAAAGCCAGCAATAATATTTTGTTTCATGGGCTGGGTGATTGGTTTGATATTGGCCCAAATCGTCCCGGCGTTTCGCAAAAGACGAAGAAGGGCATAACAGCTACTGCAACTTTTTATTACGATCTCAGCATCATGATCAAGGTAGCTACGATGTTGAAGAAGAGTGAAGATGTAAAATATTATCAGCAATTGGCAGAAGATGTAAAAGCTGCATTCAATAAAACGTTTTTTGATCCGATCAAAATGCAATACGATTCATCGAGCCAGACTGCAAACGCTATGGCATTGTACATGGGTTTGGTGGAAGACAATAATAAACAAGCAGTAGTTAATGCGTTGATTCGTGAAATCAAAGGCCACAACAATGCATTAACTGCCGGTGATATTGGTTACCGTTATGTTTTAAAGGCATTGCAAATGGCTGGAAGAAGTGATGTGATCTTTGATATGAATTACCGGGATGATGTACCGGGTTATGGTTTCCAGTTAAAACATGGAGCAACGGCATTAACTGAAAGCTGGCAGGCTTATGAATCCGTATCCAACAATCACTTTATGCTGGGGCATTTGATGGAATGGTTTTATGAAGAGCTTGCAGGTATAAAACAGGCAGAAATGTCCATTGCATATAAGCAAATTGAAATTAAACCTGAAATGGTGGGTGATGTTAAACATGCAAAAGCAAGTTTTCAATCTCCTTTTGGGTTGATTAAAAGCGAATGGGCATTGAATGGAAACGAAGTAAATGTTGCAGTTGAAATTCCGGTTAACACTACAGCGGTGGTTTATTTGCCTGCAGCTGCTTCATCCGTTGTTAAAGTAAATGATGCACAAATGAAAGGTAAATTTATAAATGGGAAATTGATATTCAGAGTTGGTTCAGGGAAATATAAGTTTACATACAAGCGCTAAGTTTAATCCCAATAAAAAAAATGAAATTGAAATACCGGTTATATTTTGTTCTGATAGTTTTGATCCTGATGAATCTTGTTTCATCAGCGCAGGTTCGTAAGGTTGCTGATTTTAACAATGGATGGAAATTCTTTTTAGGAAACGATAGTCTTGCAAGTGAAGTAAACTATAATGATTCTAAATGGAGAAATCTTTCCTTACCGCATGACTGGAGCATTGAAAGCAATTTCTCATCTTCATTTCCTGCAACCAATCAGGGCGGTGCATTGCCCGGTGGTATTGGCTGGTATCGCAAAACATTTATTATACCAGCTTCTGCCAAAGATAAAATCACAAGAATAGAATTTGATGGAGTTTACAAAAACAGTGAAGTGTGGATCAACGGGCATTACTTAGGTAAACGTCCGAATGGCTATATAAACTTTTCTTATGAGTTGACTCTTTATTTGTATTTCGATAAACCGAATACACTTGCAGTGAAAGTAGATAACAGCTTGCAACCCGATTCAAGATGGTACAGTGGTAGTGGTATTTACAGGGATGTGAAGCTTATTGTTATCAATCCTCACCTCTTTATAAAAGATGCCAGCCACTTTATTTCAACCAGTGATATAACTACTAAAAGGGCAAAGGTTACTATTGCTATGGAATTATCATCTTCAGAAAAATCAGATATACCAGTTTCATTTTATACAAATATTTATGACAGAAATGGAAATTTGATAATTACGGCAGAGATACTTGGGAGGGAAAAGCATATATCCATTTCGAATTCAGAGAGGGTTCAATACTCAGTCATTATATCCAATCCGGTTCTGTGGTCTGTCAGCAACCCATATTTATATAAAGCAGTTACAAAAGTTTTCCGCAGCGGGGTGCAGACTGATGAGCTAACCACCAGCTTCGGAATCCGTTCTTTCCGTTTCGATAATGAACAGGGTTTCTTCCTCAACAATCAGCCCTTAAAAATAAAAGGAGTTTGTATGCATCACGATCTTGGTGCATTAGG
>JANMOR010000266.1:0-6620 GCA_031369435.1 Chitinophagaceae bacterium | reverse complement strand
GAAGTTGTTTTGAAAGATGGTACAGGTAAAACATGGAAAGCATTAACAGGTGATAATGGAAAATATATATTCGATCTTACAAATGAAGGCCCTTACACTTTAACCATCACCAAAGAATATTATAAAGAAAAGAAAACAGCTGCTCAAATTGAAACAACAGATGAAAGTCAATGGTCAACTGATGTGTTGAAAAACAAAGATGAGTTTATTGAAAAGCGTGTGATCCTGAAACCTGAAACAGTGGTTACGGTTTATTTCGATTTTGATAAATATAATCTCAAAGATTCAGCAACTGAAAAATTAGATTCGGTTTATAAAGTATTGGTTGAAACACCTGGCGCTACTTTACAAATCTCAGGTTATACCGATGGTTTGGGAACGGTGGAATACAACAAAGTGTTGAGCGACCGACGTGCCCGTGCCTGCTATGAATACCTTGTTGCAAAAGGAATTGACAGCAGCAGGATCACTTTCGAATCATTTGGTGCATGTTGCCCGTTAGAAATGGAAGTAATCAACGGATTGGATAATGCAGAAGGAAGAGCAAAGAACAGAAGGGCATTGATCAATGTGGTGATGCCGAAACAGGAATAACTTTATTTAAGACTTTAAACATCAAAAAAGGCGTACAGTTGATCTGTACGCCTTTTTTGTTTTTACAACTTTCATTAATGAAAAAGAAGTGATTGAAACAGCCGGGTTCCACTTTTGAACCTGGTAAAATTTATGGATATGTGAATCATGCAAACTATTTTCATAATACTATAACTTTTTAAGTGAATGAGTAGCCATCTTTAGCTCTTATTAGGTTTTAACATAAAAACGTACTCATTATGAAAAAATTTTTACTCTCTGCCCTGTTGGTCAGTATTGGATCAGCGTCTTTTGCACAATCTCCTACAATTGTTTCAGCAAGCACAGGCTGTACAGTTACACACAATTTCAACAGTTCCGGTGAAGGCTTTAGTTCACCAAGTATTTATTCTGATGCAAATGATGTTGAATTTGCATGGAGTTCAACAGATGGTGCTGAAATTGAAAGAAGTGGTTTAACTGTAAGAAGTGCCAGTTTGATTTCGCCAGTATATTTATTGAGTGGATCGGGGTCAACAACAGTTGGTTTCAGTTATAATGTACCTGCGGGAACAGAATTCAGGATCAGGGTTATTTCCTCAGTTACCAGTGGTCCGCTGGAAGTGCTGGCTACTACTGCAAACGGACCTGTTTACACTCCTTTTACAAGTACATCAGGCACTATTTGTTTATTATTATCTGATGAAGATCTTACTTCCGGCAGACTGGTTCGTTTTGAATTTACATACAGATTAACGATGCCGGGAAATGCATGGTTCGATAATATGGCGGTAGCTGTAGCTGGCGGAGGTCCGTTACCTGTAACATTTGAAGGTTTTGTTGCCCGTCAAAATACAGATGGTTCTGTGAAATTATTATGGAATGTGAGTGAAGAAGTAAATGTAGAAGGCTATGTTGTGGAAAGCAGTACCAATGGCGTGAGCTTCAAACATGCCGGTTATGTAACTGCCACTGGAAAAAACATTTACAGTTTAGAGTTGCCCGACAAACAACTGCAAACAATGTATTACCGTGTTAGAAATGTTGACTTTGATGGCAAGAGTAAATACACCACTATCATCAGGGTGTATACAAAAGAACAAACGGGTTTACAAATACAACTTTATCCAATGCCTGCAAAAGAGATCGTAACTGTTCAGCATAACCGCTCTTCGCAGAATGCCATCATTACAATCTTTAGCCAGGATGGAAAGTTAATGCAACAGGTGCGCCCGTCAATCAATTCTCTGCAAACACAACTCAACATTCATGCTCTTTCCAACGGACTATATTTTGTAAGGTATGATGATGGGCAGGGAAATATTCAAAGTATAAAAATGTTGAAAAATTAAAAATCTTTACAACTTAAAAAGGCCCGTATGAATACGGGCCTTTTTAAATTTCAATCCAGGTTTATTACTGTTTCACTTCCGTAGTTACCTTAGGTGGTTCTTTTGTCCATGAACCAATATCCATTTTCCGAGGAGTTGGATAAATTTCATCCAATGTATTACCATCATACAACCGTCCGTTCTTCACCACGTAACGAATGGTATTGGTGTTACGGATATTCGTTAATGGATTTGCATCCATGATCACAATATCTGCAAGCTTTCCATTTTCTATACTTCCCAGTTCTTTATCCAGGCCCAATGCAGTTGCACCAAGAATGGTTGAAGTACGTAACATATTGATCGGCGTCATACCACTGCTGGCAACACTCCACATTTCCCAATGATAACCGAGACCCTGTAACTGACCATGACTGCCAATACCTGCTAAACCACCCTGCGATACAACACTGTTTACACTTTGTGCATGTTTGGGAAACACATGATCTTCCGGTGCAAACCATCCACCCAAACCACCTGAACGTCTCCGTGCTTTTCCGTTCAACTCTTCATATGGTGTAAAGCGGTTGAGCTTTGGATCGTGTAACGGACTTTCTGTTGTGTAATAAAAATTCTCAGCCCATGGTCCGCCATATGCAACTAATAACGTTGGCGTGTAGGCCATTTTACTTTCTGCTATGGTTCTTGTTAAATCATTATACAACGGAAAAATAGGAATGGCATGTTCATGACCGGGATAACCATCAAACAATTGTGTCATGTTGAGTTTAAAATCCAAACCACCTTCTGTTGTTGGCATCAGCTTTTGTTCTTTTGCTGCCATGATCACCCACTGACGCATTTGCCTGTTACCAACCAGGTACATTTTAATATACTGTGTGTTGTAATACTTGCTGTATTGTTTCAACACATTGCGTGTTTGATCAAGGTCTTTTAAATTATACATCCAGAAACCAACACCGGGGCCGGTACTGTAAATACGTGGACCGGGTAATTGTCCTGCTTCAACCATATCACCCCATGTCAACACATCTGTTGTTGCTGTTTGCGGATCTCTTGTTGTAGTAACACCATAAGCCAGATTGGCTGCATAAATCCAGGAAGTGTTTTTATGCAAACCCCAATAGGTCCACATATGTGAATGTGTATCTACAAATCCTGGAGTGATTGTTTTACCTGTACAATCAATTTCTTTTGTTCCTGCTGGTGGACTCAGTGTTCCTGTTTTGCCAACAGCTTTGATTCTATTGTTGACAATTAACACATCTCCATTTTCAATTACTTCTTCTCCTTTCATTGTAATGATGCGTGCATTCTTTAATAAGATGCTGCCCATTGGCATATCTTTTTGATAATACACTTTCACCTGTGTTTCAGCAGGCGTATATTTTTCTGCTTTCTTTTTTTCTTCTAATGCAAGCTTTTCCCTGTTAGCTCTTGCTGTATCAACTTTTAAAATGGCAGCAAGTGAGTCTGCACTTTTCTTTGCAAGCGAATCTGCAATACGTTTTGCTTCAGGTCCTAAAGCAATCAATGCTTTTATACTGTCAGCAACTCTTTTTACTTCGATCTTTTTTGCTGCTTTCACAGAGTCTTCTACAAACTTTGCCCGTTCTGTATCATATACCCAATGACCATTTCCTAAACTCCAGTGAATTTTTTTTCCGTTTGCTTCCCATGCAGGAAACTCACCACCAATTTCTGTTAATTGTCTGGAAGGAAAAGCACTGAATGCAGGATCGGCCACATTGATGTTGGGAATTTTTCCCGCATCAGGAATAGTTACTACATACACATTGTTGTTGACCTGTGCGATGGCCTGGTTACCAACAGGCGACATTAAAATAGTTCCTGCAGGTGTTGGTAAATTTTGAGGTTCACGGTTGCCTGCGCTTTCAGGTAACATGCAATTATTAACAGGGTCAGTATTCATCACAGCTTTGCCCATTACATATTTTATTGTATTGGCAAATGCTCCTTCCTTATTTGTTTGATGATCATCTCCATCTTCAACAGTACCATACGTGGTGATACCGGTAATACGTGCATGTGTTTTTAAATCACTTCCATCCCAACGAACTGAAACCAATGCTCCACCAAATGTGTTGAGATAAATACGGGTTGTATCTTTTGTAAAATGAATATTGCCATAGTTGGCGGCAAGGATATCTACTTTCGTAACATTGCCACCGTTTGGATTCATCCATACCAATTCTGCTTCATTGCCACTATAGAAGGGATCTTCTGCATCTTTAAACAAACGCTTTGGTCCACGGAAAAAAGTGATGCGGTTGTTATAACTCCATACAGGCTGCATATAAAATGCAGATTCGTTTGTGAGTTTGGTGATGGATGGTTTTGTTCCCAATACTGCTTTATAAATATTACCGCCATCTGTTTCGCTCCATGTAACAAAAACCAATTGACTTCCATCTGGACTCCATGATGGCATAGCTTCTGTAAAATTAAAATTCGTTACACGTTTGGCTGTACCGTTTGGATAGTCCATTACATACAATCTGTTTAACACAGTAAAGGCTAATTTTTTTCCATCGGGACTTGGAACGCCATCACGAATTTGAGTTGCCAATGCGGCACTGGTATCTTTCACAGCATAATTAAAATAAAGCCTTGGACCCATTTCAAGATTTACATCTGCATCAAAAGCAATTTCTGTTGCTTTGCTTCCATCAACAGGAAGTTTCCAGAGTTTACCGCCATAACTGGCAATTAAAAATTTACTGTCGGGTGTAAAACTCATACCAGGCAATACACCTTGCGGTGCAATACTTTCCTGTTCATCTCTTTGCACGGGGTAGGCTAACCATTTTTCATCGCCGGTTTTCATGTTGCGTAAAATCAAACCTGTTTTATCTTCATGCCTGCTGCCATAAGCCATCCACTGACCGTCTTTGCTGAGTGTTGGTGTAAACGATGAACCATACCTGCTTGCAATTACATTTACGGTTCCTTTTTCACGGTCGTATGTTCCTATTTGATATTGTGGCAACAATGCATTGTAATTCCATGAACCAATGCGTTGACTGAAGTAAACCGTTCTTCCATCTGCACTTACAAACGGATCGATCATTTTTAAGTTGGGAGGAAGTTCTCCCAATTGAATACCGCCGCCACCATCTTTATGATACATCCAGAGCTTTGCAATACGACGGCCTTTGCTGGCAATAATATAATTACCATCGGGTGTCCATACAGCTGCAGGAAAATCTTCTGTTCGGTCTTTGGTTAATTGAATGGTATCCTGTTTGTCCAAATCAAGATACCAGATATTGTCGCTGCCGCTTCTGTCGCTGGTGAATAAAATCTTTTTTCCATCGGGACTGTAACGTGGATGTGTTTCATACGCAATTCCCTTGGTTATCTGTGTTGCTTTTCCTCCGTTGATGGGAATGGTATAGATATCACCCATGAGATCAAAAGCAATCGTACTTCCGTCGGGGCTTACATCCACACTCATCCAGGTGCCTTCTTTGGTGTTGAATTTTACTTCCCGTTCAGGTTTGAGGGGAAGCCCTGTAAACTTGGTGTAAACCATCGTGTCTTTTTTCACACTGTCGGTTTGTATTGGTGCCAGGTTTTGTTGAGCCATTGCCGGCAAAACAAAAGCCGAAGCCAATAGCATAAAAATGTATTTCTTCATATATGCAGTTTTGCAGAAAATTACTGGATAGAATTGAAATATTGAGGGAAATTTTTTTGAATGGTTGAAAGGTGGGGCGACTATTAAATATGCAGAGATTTCTCATTCCGCCTTAACAGTTTGATAAATCAATACTCATAATGCGGAATTCGAAATGACGGCAGCCTGAGTATTAACAAAAGTAAAATTAATCGGAGTGTCGTCATGTCGACGAAGGAGACATCTCCACATTATCATAGTGAAAATTAAAGTTAAGAGTTAAACAAAACAATCAATAAGGTTTATTGAATAGAATACGCCGGCCCAAACAAAACCTTACCACTTCTCGTACCATTATGTTTTCCTGCATCAATCACCAGTTGCCCGTTTACAAAGATGTATTTAAACCCTGTTGAAAACTGGTGCGGATTTTCAAACGTAGCATTATCTTTTACTTCAGCCTCATTAAACAAAACAATATCTGCAGCCATTCCTTCTTTAAGTAAGCCACGGTCTTTTAGTTGAAATTTCTGCGCCGGTAAAGAAGTCATTCTTCTAACTGCTTCCTCCAAAGAAATAATTTGTTGTTCCCTTACATACCTGCCCAACACTCTTGAATTGGTTCCATAAGCACGGGGATGTGGCATGCCTTTACCTGTTGCCACACCGGCATCGGCACCAACCATGTTGTACGGATACTTCATAAAAAACTGTACATCCTTTTCACTCATGCTGTGATACACCATCTGTGCCCCCCCTGCCAGCATCAACTCCAAAATGGTTTCTGCTTCTTCTCTTGGTTTGCTTTTTCTTCCTTTCAGTTTGTTGATCTCAGTAATGCTTTTTCCATTCAATGTACTATCTGCTGCATGATTGGCTACTACTGCAAAACTGTAATTTTTGTATTTGTATTTTTTTAATTGCGTCAGCATTTCATCAATCATTTGTTTGTGCAACACAGGATCATTGATTCTTTTTTTGAGCGAATCAGTTCCTCCTGCCAATGCCCAATCGGGCAAACGCACACCCAGATTGGTGCTGCTGGCGGTGTAAGG
>JANMOR010000263.1:0-5368 GCA_031369435.1 Chitinophagaceae bacterium | reverse complement strand
GTAATTTTTCTTTATCGTAATCAGAAGTTGTATTCTCAACCTGTGCTTTAATTTGATTTACACGGTTCGTAATGTCTTTCTTAACACCCTTACCACCAACAACTGTTGTATTGTCTTTATCAATGGTAATAGAAGATGCCTGACCTAAGTAAGTTAAATCTGCATTCTCTAATTTGTAACCCTGCTCTTCGCTGATAACGATGCCTCCGGTGAGGATCGCAATATCAGTGAGCATTTCTTTTCTGCGGTCGCCAAAGCCGGGAGCCTTTACAGCAGCCACTTTCAACGTACCACGGAGTTTGTTAACAACCAATGTTGCTAATGCTTCACCTTCCAGGTCTTCAGCAATGATCACTAATGGACGGCCGCTTTGAGCAACTTTCTCCAGGATATGGAGGATGTCTTTCATTGCGCTGATCTTTTTATCATAGATGAGGATGTATGGATTCTGCAATTCAACTTCCATTTTTTCGCTGTTGGTAACGAAATAAGGAGAGATGTATCCACGATCGAACTGCATACCTTCTACCACATCCACTGTAGTATCAGTACCTTTTGCTTCTTCAACAGTGATCACACCTTCTTTACCAACTTTTGCAAATGCTTCAGCAATCAGTTTACCAATTGTTTCATCATTGTTGGCAGAAATCGTTGCAACCTGTTGAATTTTTTTGCTGTCGTTGCCAACAGTTTGTGATTGACTTTTTAAATTTTCAACTACCAGCCTTACTGCTTTATCAATACCACGTTTCAGATCCATTGGGTTGGCGCCGGCAGCTACCATTTTCAATCCTTCGCTGATGATAGATTGAGCAAGTACAGTGGCAGTTGTAGTACCATCACCTGCAATATCTGCAGTTTTTGATGCTACTTCCTTTACCATTTGAGCACCCATGTTTTCAATGGGATCATCCAATTCAATTTCTTTTGCTACAGTAACACCATCTTTTGTTACAGAAGGTGCACCAAATTTTTTCTCTAATACTACGTTACGTCCATTAGGACCGAGTGTTACTTTAACGGCGTTGGCCAATATGTCAACACCTTTCTTCATTCTATTTCTTGCTTCAATGTCGAAGAAGATTTGCTTTGCCATAATAAAACAATTTGAAAATTAAATAATTTGATGATTTGAAAATTGAATACAATTGAAAGTGGAAGCAGCTAATCATTTTCCCCGCCTGCGTCTGGCAGGAAATTAGCACATCTTCAAATTTTCAAATTACACAATCGCTAAAATATCGCTCTCTCTCATAATGAGGAGATCATCGCCCTCAATGGAAATTTCAGTTCCGGCATATTTGCCATACAAAACCGTATCGCCAACTTTTACGGTTACCGGTTCGTCTTTTTTACCCGGGCCTGCAGCCACTACGGTACCACGCTGTGGTTTTTCTTTTGCTGTGTCGGGGATAATGATTCCGCCAGCTGTTTTTTCCTCAGCAGGGGCAGGCTTTACAATTACCCTGTCGTGCAAAGGGGTAACACTTACCTTCTTAGCCATAGTTATTTGTTTTTTGTTTTGAAATGAATGATTATTGATTCAACCCCTTTTAAGGGGCAACGAAGGTAAGCGAATACAGTGCCATCAAGGCAGAATGCGAAAAAATTTCAGAATTGGCGGAAAAGAGGGTAAACCCTGAAAATTAATGGCAGAAAAAAAGGGACAAATTTTCAGTCCCCTGTAAATCTACCTTTAAATGAGATCAAAGCCCATTGTAATATTGAATGGCCGCCATCCACCCTGCTTCGCTTTTAGCAGAAAGCTGGTTCTTTTCCATATATGAACTCACCTCCTGCCATTTATCTTTCAATTTTTCTTCCAGGCTTTTTTTGCTGAGGGTTACTTCAGTCAAATTATTATCCCTGATCACATAAAAAGTATTCTTGTCTTCAAACTGTTTAATTCCTTTTACTGAATTATAGGCTGCTATTTCAACAATCACTTTTTTATAATGCTTGTAAAAATTGACTTTTCCCTTTGCCAGTTCCTGCACAAAATCACCGGGTAAAAGGTTATGCACCAGCGATGAGTTGATGAACCGGGCCACTTTTTGATTCATGCCTAGTAGTTCAAATTCCTTTACCGGCTCTGTAAACCGATACATCGAATCGTTAACATTAAAAACAAGAACCCTGGTATAAATATCATATTTGAGTTGCAGGTTATTGTATTCCATGCCACGGGTTGTTCTGATAATACCGCTGTTCCATACTTTATTATAAAATGGCATGCCTTCAATAGTTGGATCACTTGACTGGTAAAGTGGACGGCCTGTGGCAGCATCAGAAATAAACTGGGCCGATGTTCCTACAGAGATAAAAAGCAGAATAATAAATATGGGTATTTTATGCATGGTCAATTGATTTAAACTAATGTCTTTATTTATTGGCAGCAAAAATAGCGTTTCCTATCTTTGCCGCTTCTCAAAAAAGTTCTTTAGGATATGATTAGCAGAAGAAATATACGGGTAAAGGTAATGCAGACTTTATACACCTGTTCAACTAGAGATGGCGATATGACCAAAGAAGAAGCCATCCGCACACTGGATAAGCATGTTGATCAAAGCCGCCAGTTGTTTGTTTTCCTCATTTATATTATTACAGAAGTGGCGAGGTATGCCGAAGCAGATTCAAGACTACGGGCTTCGAAACATTTACCTACTGCTGAAGATCTGAAAGTAAATACCAAATTAGCCGGTAACCAATTGCTGTGGCAAATACTGGAGAATGCTTCTTATAAAGAAGTATTGAAAGAATTGAAAACAGAATTACTTACTCATGACGAATGGGTAAAAAAACTGTACCAGGAATTAACGGAAACAGATGTGTACAAACAATATATTGCAAAGCCCGGTCGTGAAAAGAAAGAGGAAAAGGAAATCCTTGAATTTATTTTTACCGACCTGATGTTACCCAATGAAGACTTTATTTCTTTTATTGAAGAACATTTTCTGCATTGGGAAGATGATTGTGAAATGATCAATATCCTGATGCTGAGTTTTTTGCAAAAACCACATAACAGCGATTTTCAGCATTTTGTAAGTGCTGAAAAAATGAAGTTTGCAAGAGACCTGTTGATCAGTGTTATTGAAAAAGAAGAGATCACCACCACCTATGTTTCGGCAAAATTGCAGAACTGGGATCCTGAACGTACCGCTGCACTGGATATGATCCTGATGCGGATGGGCATTTGTGAATTCCTGTTCTTTGAAACCATTCCACCCAAGGTAACTATCAATGAATATATAGATCTGGCAAAAGATTACAGCACTCCGCAAAGTGGTCATTTTGTAAATGGTATTCTTGACAGTATCCATAAAGAACTTGTAACACAAAACAAATTACACAAAGTGTCTTTTAAGAAATAAGTGCTGCCGGCAAATGGATCAATCATAAAAAACCATTAAAAACAGGCTCATAAAACCTTAGTGAATCGTTTCCTTTACATTTGCATCCTGTAAAATTGATAAATATGAAACAACTTTTTATTACAGCAACAATCATTAGCCTGTTGGCGGCCTGCCAGAATGTAACCAAAAACCCAAAAGAGCCTGTTGATCCGAACGCAGCGGCCAATCAGAAACACGCACTGATTGCTGATTCAGCTAACTGGACAACCGTTCAATGGCTTGATTCTGCTCAGGACTTTGGCAATATTACCGATGGTGAAAAAGTGATGATCACTTTTCATTTCAAAAACACCGGCAATAAACCCCTGATCATAACAGATGTATCAGCAAGCTGTGGTTGTACCGTTCCTTCAAAACCTGAAGAGCCAATTGCTCCGGGCCAGGAAGGAAAGATTACGGCAGAATTTAACAGCGCTGGTCGTGTGGGAAAAGCATCAAAAAACCTGACTGTTGCATGTAATACCAAAGAGCAATCAGTCAATCTTTTCTTTAGCGGCGAAGTACTTCCTAAAAAATAAAACAAACAATATAATGATGAATTTATTCATTCTTTTAGCAGGCGGATCACAGACAGGTGGCGGATCAATACAGTTATTATTTCTCGGACTGATGATCTTAGTGTTCTGGTTATTTATGATTCGCCCTCAGGCAAAAAAAGCAAAGCTGCAAAAATCATTTATTGATAACCTGCAGAAAGGAGATAAAGTAGTAACCATTGCCGGCATTCATGGTGTGGTGAATAAAGTAAATGATGACAATACGCTTTCTTTAGAAATCAACCCCGGCAGTTATATAAAAATTGAACGCAGCTCTATCAGTATGGAGTGGACCAGCCAGCTGAACAAAGTTGCTGAAGTGAAGAAATAAAACTCAGCCGGTAGTAGATAGCCGATAGTCATTAGCAAGTTCATACTAACTACTAAAGTCTATCGGCTATCAGTTTTTTAATTACGACTATGCTAAAGATCGGTTTAACAGGAGGCATTGGCAGCGGAAAAAGCACTGTTGCAAAAGTATTTGAAGTGCTGGGCATTCCTGTTTATTATGCTGATGAAAGAGCAAAAGAATTGATGCATACCAATGAGCTGTTACAACAACAGCTCATTTTTCATTTTGGTGAAGCTACTTATACAAATGGAAAATTGAACCGGAAGCATCTCTCTTCAATAGTTTTTGCAGATAAAGAAAAACTGGAGTTACTCAACAGCCTGGTGCATCCTGTTACCATTGCTGATGCAGAAGAATGGTTCAGGAAACAAGAATCGTCCTATGTGATTAAAGAAGCAGCATTGCTATTTGAAAGTGGTGCAACTGAAGGGTTGGATTATGTAGTTGGGGTTACAGCACCAGCAACTATTCGTATTAAAAGAGTAATGGATAGGGACCAGGTAACAGCAGAAGAAGTAAAAAAAAGAATGACCAACCAGATTGATGAAAATATTAAGATCCGTTTGTGTGATTATTTGATCAACAATAATGAACAGCAAATGATCTTACCACAAGTGTTGCAACTTCATGAAGAATTATTACATCTCAATGAAAAACTTTCTGCCTCCTGAATTTGATAATATTCATTTCACAAAGCAGAAAACAGGATAACACAAAGTTTGAATTATGAGTTTATTGTTTTTGATAATAGTGGCAGCAGGGCTTCCTTTTTTGACGGCACTTAGTTTTAAGAACATCAAAAAAATGGAAGCAGAACTGGATGGCGCACAGATTGCCAAAATACCTGTGTACCTGCAATCCATGCTCATGCAAATTATTCTTTGCTTACTGGCTTATTTTGCAGGACGAAGTGAAAAGCTGACCATTTCATTAACAAGCTCCTTTACTGCTTCATCTATTGGAGCATCAGTTGGTTTAATTGTTATTGCTTTGGGTCTTGCATGGATCTCTCAAAAATTTTCAAAAGAAAAAGATGAAAGCACCCTTCATCATATTTTACCAACTAC
>JANMOR010000221.1:0-13699 GCA_031369435.1 Chitinophagaceae bacterium | reverse complement strand
GCTTACCAGGAACGTTGCCACAGCGAGGTAAAAGAAAAACTATATGGTTTTGGCTTACACAAAAAAGAAGTAGAAGAGTTATTATCAACACTCATTGAAGAAGATTATCTCAACGAAGAACGTTTTGCCATCCAGTTTGCCGGTGGCCGGTTCAGGATGAAACATTGGGGAAGAGTAAAGATCAGATACGAGCTCAAACAAAAACAGGTAGGTGAGTATATTATTAAAAAAGCTATCAAAGCGATTGATGAAAAAGATTACAAGGCCACCCTGTATAAATTGTTTGAGCAGAAAATGAAGCAACTGTCAGCAGAAAAAAATCCATTCATTAAAAAAAGAAAGCTGCAGGATTACCTTTTGCAGAAGGGATTTGAACTGTCGTTGATTGTTGATCTGTTACGATAATTTCACGCCTTATTACAAACCTTATTACGTTTATTCTAAATCCTGAATTTTTAGTATCCTTGTATTTCCATGACCATCAAACCTGCTTCCATTGTATTGGCTCTTCTTGTTGCAACAACCTTTCTCCATGCACAGGATTCATCATCGCCCTATAACAAAGAGATCTCCATCATTACCGAAAATGATAATTATAATTTTACCCTCAAGGATCGTTATTACTCCAATGGTTTTTTTATCCGCTTTAACTGGCTGGCAAATAAAAAGCCCAATGAACGTATACTGAAAACAATCCATCGCACTGAAGCCGGGCAAATGATTTTTAATCCTTATTATAACCGTCGTTCAGTTGATACTGTGCTCAAAACAATGGATCGTCCTTATGCAGGTTGGTTGTATGCATCCTATGGACAAACAAAAATATTCAGCAACCGGGATGTATTGCAGTTTGATGCGGTAGTTGGTGTGGTTGGTCCGGCGGCATTGGGTAAACAAATACAAACAGGCTATCACAAATTTATCAACCTGTATAATATATACGGGTGGGAATACCAGGTGCTGAATGAAGTTGGTATCAATGCATCGGTTCAATATTACCGTTCGTTGATAACCAATGAGCAGCATTTCTCTCTTCATGCCGTTGGTAAAGCAATGCTGGGTAATACGTTTACCAATGCCTCAGGAGGATTTCTATTAAAAGCAGGTATCAAAGAGCAGGAAGAACATACTTCTTACTGGAGTGGACGCCTTGGTCAAGGACAAGAAAAATCCAGTCACCATACAGAAGCGTTTGTATTTCTTGAACCGGTATTGATGGCACAGGCTTACAATGCAACAGTGCAGGGTGGTTTGTTCAGATCAAACAAAGGCCCTTATGTTTCCCCACTCAATCCTTTTATCTATATTATAAAAGCCGGCGCCGTTATCTCCGGAAGAAAAGCTTCTTTCACAATCACCTATACCTTTAAACAAAACGAAGCAACATCCATGATCAAAAAAATGGAAGTGTTTGGCGCTTTTGGAATTGCTCTTCGTTTCCGCTGAAGATTTTCACGAACTTTACTGCATGAGTCATCTTACATTCACCATCATCCAAACTTCGCTGCATTGGGAAGATAAAGCGGCCAACCTGCAAATGCTGGAGCACAAGATCAATTCCATACAGCATTCAACACAAATCATTGTGTTGCCTGAAATGTTTAATACAGGATTCAGCATGAAGCCCGAAGAATTTGCGGAGGATATGAACGGGCCAACCATTGAATGGATGAAAAGAATAGCAGCAGAAAAAAAAGTAATTATTACCGGGAGTATAATGATGAAAGAAGATGAAAGGGCTCAGGCCGGTCAAACCGTCCCGACCCATTTCTACAACCGTCTCATCTGGATGTTACCAAACGGGGAATGTGGAATCTATGATAAACGACACCTGTTTGCTTATGCTGATGAAGACAAATATTATACTGCAGGAACAAAACGTTTGATTGCTTCTGTTAATGGATGGAAAATTAATTTGCAGGTTTGTTATGATCTGAGGTTTCCCGTTTGGGCAAGACAAGCTGCTCAACGCATCTCGACTTCGCTCGATGCTGAAGCCAAGTCCTTCGACTCCGCTCAGGATCTTGCGCCCGAATATGATGTACTCATTTATGTTGCCAACTGGCCCGAACGAAGGATCCATGCATGGAAAACATTGCTCAATGCAAGAGCCATCGAAAATCAATGTTATGTAATTGGAGTAAACAGAACAGGAAAAGACGGTAATGATTATAACTACAGTGGTAACAGCACAGTGATAGACGCTATGGGTGAAGTGTTATATGAAAAAGAACATGAAGAAGATATATATACAATAACGCTCTCCAAAGAAAAACTTCAGGAAACAAGAACTAAACTTCCTTTCTTAAAAGATGCAGATGATTTCAGCATCATGCTTTAAACTTATTCAAAACAATGCTTGTATTTTATAATGGAGCTGTGTTTACCGGTCATTCATTCATCTATGACCATGCTGTATTGATTGATGGTGATTTAATTGCAGACATCATTCCTGCTATTGAAATTCCATCCACTGCTGAACAATATGATTTAAAAGGAGCTTATCTCGTTCCGGCATTTATTGATCTGCAATTATATGGTGGCAACGGAAAATTATTTTCGCAGGAGCTGAGTGCTGAAGCGTTACAGGCAACAGATGCTTATTGTGTAAGCGGCGGTTGTACAAGATTCTTCATAACCATGGCAACCAATACCATTGAAAAGTTTTTGAAAGGTATTGAAGTGATCAAAGCATTTACTAAAGAAAATAAAAGCGGGTTACTTGGATTGCACATGGAAGGTCCTTATATCAACCCCGTTAAAAGAGGTGCCCATATTGAAGCCTGCATCAAACAACCAACTGTTGATGAAATAAAATTATTACTCGACAAAGCTGAAGGTGTATTAAAAATGATGACGCTTGCTCCTGAACAATGCAGCGATGAAGTGATTCAATTATTACTGGATAACAATGTGGTTGTTTCCGCTGGTCACAGCAATGCAACTTATGTGCAGGCAACAAACGCTTTCAACAAAGGCATCACAACTGTTACACATTTGTTCAATGCCATGTCGCCACTGCAAAGCCGTGAGCCGGGAATGGTTGGGGCTGTATATGATCATGCAACAGTGCACAGCAGTATTGTATGCGATGGCATGCATACTGATTTTGCAGCAGTGAGCATCAGCATAAAAATCATGAAGGAGCGATTGTTTTTGATCACCGATGCTGTTACGGAAACAACTACAGGTGAATACCAGCATGTCTTTCAACAGGATCGCTATACGTTGCCCGATGGAACTTTGTCGGGTTCTTCTTTAACCATGATCAAGGCTGTAAATAATTGCGTAGCTGCAGTTGGAATATCTTTTGAAGAATCGCTTCGCATGGCCTCCCTGTATCCTGCTGCAGTGGCAAAGACTGATCAGCAGTTTGGTAAAATAGAAAAAGGATATAAAGCAGATTTGGTTGTATTATCAAAAGACTGGCAGGTGAAAAATGTATTTCGGGACGGAGAAATTATTTTCGCTTCATAATGAGCTCAATTGTTTTTTCCATTTTAGGATCTTTATTCAACCGTATACTTTCTGGTGATGCTTTTACTTCCACATCGGGCAGCACACCTGATCCATTCTTTGGATAATTTTTATTATTAACGATCCTGTATAAAGGAAGCCGTACACGGAGCTTACTGTTAGGTAATACCATTTCAGGAATAAACACACCGTTATTTCCATAATAACCACCACCTGTTTCTTCTCCTACAATGGTTACATGCTCCAATCCTTTTACCGAAGCAGCAAACAACGTTGTTGCCGAAAAAGAATAACCTCCTGTAAGAACATAGACTTTTCCTTTATAAGGTTTCTTATTGGGTTGAATATTTTTATGACCAAAAAACCGAAATGAATACATACTGTCGTTTACTTTACGGCTCAGGAAAACCAAACCGAGATTGTAAATGAATTTCTTTGTTATGTATGCACCGCTTTTAATTTTCCGATGACGGGTATAGATAGAGTCTGCAAACAAAAATGGTGCCTGATGAATTTGTTTGGTTAGAAACAAAGAGGTTTTAATCAACCCGCCGCCATTGTTGCGTACATCAATGATGAGATGTTCGATTTTCTTTTTGCGTAATTGCCTGAAGCTCTTTTTGAGAAAATGTTTTTTTAATCCCGGGCCAAAACTGTTTAACCGCAGTGTGGCATAGGTATTGGTTGAATCTATCCGTAAGCTGCGGATGCCTTGCAATCTTCTTTGCCTGAGAGAAATGGTTTCTGGTTGTGTTGGAAACACATTTCCTGTAAACGGACGCCGGCGCAATGTATCTGTTGCGGGATCATACACCTGTAACAGCCTGTTTTTTACATTGCCTTTCTCATCCATATAAACAATGTTATAATTTTTTTTAATCCCCATCCTGTTATTGAAGTAGGTAGTAAAACTGTTGCTGAGATTTTGATAGCTGAAATTTTTTGAATTGCCGTCAATGGACACCATGGGTAACAGGGTATCAATAATCTGTCTTGCATTGAATACATCAATGGCAAGTATGCTGGTTCCTGCCCTGATCACCGAATCACGCTTGTTGATATTACTTGTTACTGCCAATGTGGAATCATCAATGATTTTTATTCCCAACGGGAAGGTCATACTTCTTCTTCCGGTTTGGTATTGATAATATTTTTTGGAGAAGCGGATACTGGTATGTCCGCAACGGATAGGAAATACTGTTTCAGAAAGCAGGTTCCTGAATTCAATTTCATTCATTGAATCTTTCAGTAAAGCATAAGCTCTTTGAAAAGAAGTATTGATAACTTCTTCGCTGGAGTACCAATTCAAAGAAGGATGATTATTGCGCAAGGTTTTTTCCATTGCCTGTACATCTTCTTTCAACTCCAGCGGACTGTATTTTTTTTGCGGCGTATAGCTTACATTGTTTGACACTGAACAGGCAGTCATCAAACAGCTGGTAAGTATAAAAAATAAAAGATGGGTGCTGTTCTTCATTGATTGCTATACCGATTGTACATAATATTATTTACCAAATGCATTCCAGCCCTGTGCTGTAAGCGGATGCTTGTTGCCTCCTTTTGTAAGAATGGTTGTGCCTTCGCTTGCATCCGTAATATAACCAACCACGCTGATACCAAGTGCATCTTTGATCTTATCATAATCTGCCTGCGCCAATGTAAAGAGCAGCTCATAATCTTCACCGCCGCTCAATGCACAGGCAGTTGGATCTATTTCTAACTTATACGCAAAGTCCTTCGTATCCGGATGTATGGGGAGCTTCTCTTCGTAGATCAACGCACCAACATTACTTTGTTTGCAGATATGTAACACTTCACTGCTCAGCCCATCACTGATGTCCATCATAGAAGTAGGCGTGATCTTTTCTTTTTCAAAAAAGTCGATGATATCTTTTCTCGCTTTTGGTTTTAATAAACGGCCAACAATATAATCCCTGTCTTCCAGGTCGGGCTGAACACCTTTTGTTTCAAGAAAAACTTTCTTTTCTCTTTCCAGTAACAACAAGCCAAGATAAGCGCCTCCTAAAAATCCGCTCACACAAATCAGGTCACTTACTTTTGCTGTGCTGCGTTTTACAAATTGATCAGGAGCAACTTCGCCCAATGCAGTAACGCTGATCACAAATCCTTTTTGAGATGAAGTGGTATCGCCTCCTACAAGGTCAACGCCATATTCTTCGCAGGCAATATAAACTCCGTCATAAAATTCTTCCAAAGCCTCCACACTAAAGCGGTTGCTGAAAGCAAGACTCATGATCACCTGTGTAGGTGTTGCATTCATAGCATAGATATCACTCAGGTTTACCACAATACTTTTATACCCCAGGTGCTTCACTGGTGTGTACATCAAATCAAAATGAACTCCTTCCACCAGCAGATCAGTTGTGATCACCGTTTGTTTTCCAAAATGATCAATCACTGCCGCATCATCACCCACACCCAAAATAGTTGATGCATTTTGATGCTCAATATTTTTTGTAAGATGTTCTATTAAACCAAATTCTCCGAGAGAGGAGATTTCTGTTCTTTCTTCAGACATAATAATTAATGTTAGATGTTGCTTACAATATTTTTCTGTTATTAACTACTTCCACCATTTCTTCATGAATTTTACCATTGGTAGCCAATATATGTGGTTGATAAGGTGAATAATAATTCCCTTCGAAATCTGTGACCTTACCGCCTGCTTCTTCTACCAATAAAAAACCTGCAGCACTATCCCATGCATTGAGCTTGTGTTCATAAAAACCATCAAAGCGCCCGGCAGCCACCCAACACAAATCAATGGCTGCACTTCCCAACCTTCTTACCGGAACACCCTTTCTTATAAACCGCTCAAACACCTGCAAGGGGCCATTGGGCATATCCAGGTAAGTATAAGGAAACCCTGTTACCAAACAGGCATTGATCACTTTTGTTTGTTCACTTACATGAATGGGTTTGTCATTTAATGTTGCTCCCTTACCTCTTTCAGCCACATAAAATTCATTCATGAATGGATTATAAACAGCACCCAAAATCATTTTGCCGTCTTTTTCAATACCAATACTTACACAGCAAATGGGGATGCCTTTTGAATAATTAATGGTGCCGTCAATGGGGTCAATAATCCATTTATAGTTAGAATCCTTCGGCAGTTCGCCTGATTCTTCGCTTAATATATAATGTTCCGGGAATTCTTTTCTGATCACTTCAAAGATGGCTTTTTCGGCTGCATGATCGGCTTCGGTAACCGGGTTGTTGATGCCTTCTTTATTATGAATGGCAAAATCTTTATCAAAAAAATATTTTAATTGTTCAGCTCCAGCCAGTGTGGCTTCTATAAGGGTTTGTTTAAGCATGCGCAAAGATAAGAACGACGCCCCCATCTCCATCGAAGTTGTCATTCGGGGTTTTAAACCCCAAAGGGGGAAGAAAAAACATTCATTATTATACATCATGTTGAAATAACAACGTTGAAGGACTATTTTGCAGCTTCAATCATTACTCCTGCCAATTGGCGGAAATGGAACATGAAACTATCCATCATCATCGTCAACTACAACGTTAAATACTTCCTTGAGCAGTGCCTGCTTTCGGTACAGAAAGCCATTGCCGGAATGGAAGCAGAAGTATTTGTGGTAGACAATGCTTCAGCTGATGGCAGCCGCAGTTATCTGGAACCCAGGTTCAGTACTACCCGGTTCATCTGGAATACAGAAAATGTTGGTTTTGGAAAAGCATGCAACCAGGCCTTCAAGTTGGCAAGCGGTGAATATATTTTATTCCTCAACCCTGATACCATTGTTCCTGAAGATTGTTTTGATACCTGTATTTCTTTTTTACAAAAAACAACTGATGCAGGAGCGCTTGGTATTCGTATGCTGGATGGCAGCGGAAAATTTTTGCCCGAAAGCAAACGCTCCTTTCCATCGCCCATTACTTCTTTTTATAAATTAAGCGGACTGTCTTTTTTGTTTCCCAAATCAAAAACTTTTGGCCGGTATCACTTGGGTTTTTTAGATGAACACCAGAATCATGAAATAGATGTACTGGCAGGTGCTTTTATGATGATCAAAAAAGAAGTATTGAACCAGGTGGGAGGGTTTGATGAAAATTTTTTCATGTATGGAGAAGATGTTGATCTGAGTTATCGTATTCAACAAGCAGCCTGTCCCGCAACAGGCGGGAGTTACAGGAATTATTATTTCAGTGAACGATCGATCCTTCACTTCAAAGGTGAAAGCACAAAGAAAGGGAGTGTGAATTATGTGCGGATGTTTTATGTAGCGATGAGTCGCTTTGTACAAAAACATTATTCTTCTTCCCGGGCTGGTTTGTTTAGCGCTTTGATCAATGCAGCGATCTGGCTGAGAGCTATGCTGAGTGTTGTGAAACGTTTTATTCAACAGATAGGGTTGCCCGTATTAGATGCTCTGTTTATTTTTCTTTCCTTCTGGCTGGCGAAATATATTTGGGTTAACTATGTTCGAACAGATACCATTTACATCAACCAACTACTTTGGGTATCGTTCACAGGTTTTACATTTTTGTTTTTGATTGTTAGTTATTACACGGGGTTGTATGAAAAACAATTCCGTTATAAAAATCTTTGGCGCTCTACCATTATTTCCATGCTCATCATCCTGGCCGCCTACTCATTGTTACCCGAACGCTTTCGTTTTTCAAGAGGGATTGTATTAACAGGATCGGTTTTCAGTTACATCATATTAAATTGCTGGAGGTGGCTGCTGCTGCAAACAGATGTATTACAAAAAGCAGAAGATGATGCGGATGATTTTTCTATTGTTGCAGGAACGCAACATGATTTTCAAGCAATCAATCATATCATCAAACAAGCTGGCCGGCAGCAAAGCATCCAGGGTTTTATCAGTCCTCTCAACGAAGAACACTCTTTAGGAACAATCAACAGCATTCAAACCTTATTACAAAATACACCGGTTAAGGAATTGATCTTATGTGAAAGTAAAGATCTCCCTTTTACTCAAATCATTTCTTTGTATGAACTTACAGGCAGCCGTGTTAAATTAAGATTGCATGCAACGGGTAGTGCAAGCATTATTGGCAGCGATTCAAAAAATGAAGCAGGTGAGGTTTATAATATTCATCAATATCAATTATCAAAAGCGGTGAACCAACGAATCAAACGCCTGATTGATATCGGTACTGCTGGTTTACTGCTGTTATTATTTCCTGTTCATTTTTTATTCAACAAACATCCGCTTACATTGATCGTTCATTCTTTGCACGTGTTGCTGCATCAAAAAACATGGATCGGTTTTTCTGCCACCCATCCTTACTTACCGAAATTGAAACCATCTGTTTTGGGACCGGCTGGTGTACCGCATCGTCAAACACAATTGAATGCTGAAGGTTTGTTACTGGCCGATGAATGGTATGCAAGAGAATATGAAGCATTATATGATCTTCGTACGATCTTTTCCAACTATAAAAAATTAGGTATTAAGTAGGCATGAGTTGGTACATTTGTTTATACTGAACGATAAGTATGTCAATAATTGAAATTAAACTTCCCAAATCGCTGAGCAAGGCGCTCAATCTGCCTGTTAACTCTCCAAAGAGGCAGCAGGTGAATGTATTGAAAAAACTTTTGAAGAAAGCAACGCATACAGAGTTCGGTCAGCATTATCATTTTGATGAAATATTAAACAGCCGTCATCCGGGAAAAAGATTCCAGGAGTTAGTGCCTGTTCATGATTATAATAAAATTTATGATCAATGGTGGCATAAAACACTGGAAGGCCGTTCAGATATCTGCTGGCCCGGCACCATTAAATTTTTTGCGCTGAGTTCAGGTACCAGTGAAGCAGCGAGTAAATATATTCCCATCACCAATGATCTCATGCGTGGCAACCGTATTGTGATGATCAAGAGTTTGCTAACCTTGCGTACATATGAAAATCTTCCGGTACGCAGTGTAAGCAAAGGCTGGCTGATGTTGGGTGGAAGCACTGATCTGCAAAAAGGTCCGGGTTATTATGCAGGTGACCTGAGCGGCATCACTGCTAAAAAAATGCCTTTCTGGTTTTCGCCATTATACAAACCGGGAAAAGAAATTGCACGCACTAAAGACTGGAATAAGAAACTTGATTATATCGTAAACGAAGCCCCCAATTGGGATATTGGTTTTATTGTTGGCGTACCTGCATGGATACAGATGTGTATGGAAATGGTGATTGAACGTTACAACTTAAAAACAATCCACGACATCTGGCCCAATCTTGCCTTCTTTGTACATGGTGGTGTTTCGTTTGAACCATATAAACACGGGTTTGAAAAATTATTAGGCAAACCATTAATATATATTGAAACCTACCTGGCAAGTGAAGGTTTTATTGCTTATCAAAACAGGCAGGATGCTCCGGGCATGAAACTGGTAACCAACGAACATATCTTTTTAGAGTTTGTTCCTTTTGATGAAAAGAACTTTGATGCAGATGGAAATATCATTGATCAACCCGAAGCATTGATGATTCATGAAGTGGAAGAGGGAAAAGATTATGCCTTACTCATCAGCACCAGTGCAGGTGCCTGGCGTTATTTAATTGGTGATACTGTTCGTTTTTTGGATAAAGAAAAATGCGAGATCGTTATTACCGGCCGCACCAAACACTTCCTCAGTTTAGTAGGCGAACACCTGAGTGTTGATAATATGAACAAAGCCATCCAGACGGTGAGCGAAGAATTAAATATTTCTATTCCTGAATATACAGTTGTGGGTGAGCCTCACGGAAATTTCTTTGCCCATCATTGGTATATTGCCTGCGACGACCGCATTGGCAGCGAAGATCTTAAAAACAAAATTGATTTAACGTTAAAAGAGATCAATGATGATTATGCAGTTGAGCGCAGCAGTGCATTGAAAGATGTGTATCTCGATATTTTACCTGAGTCAAGTTTTATGGAATTTATGAAGCTGAAAGGAAAGATGGGCGCACAGCATAAATTTCCAAGAGTATTAAAAGGGAAGATGCTGGCCGATTGGAAAAAGTTTTTGTCAACCGGTGCTTTGTAGATAGAAACACAGATGACGCTGATGATGGCGGAAGAAAACGGATAAGCAATACTTATGTTGATTGCTTCCATGTCAACTGAGGTTTTTATTCTTTCATTTAAGTTTACGAAAACAGTGAACATCTGTTTCAATCCGTTTGATCCGTGTTTCTATAAATTTATTTCATGACCGAAGCAATCATCAAAGGTTTGGCGTTAGGTTTATTGTTGGCCATCAGCATGGGGCCGGTTATTTTTTCCATCATCAAACAAAGCATCAGTAACGGGCACAAAGGTGGACTCAGTTTTGTTTTTGGAGTAGCAGCAAGTGATCTTACACTGGTACTCGTCAGCAATGTGTTTACAGAATTATTCAACCGTTTGCTTCGTTTTGAAAAAGTGATTGGATTAAGCGGAAGCATTCTCCTCATTGGCATCGGGATCTATTTTCTCTTTTTTAAAAAACTGGAGGTGAGCGAGGTGGGCGATGGTATTCAAATGAAACGCAAAACAAGTGATTATATCAGGATCTTTTTTGCCGGTTATTTTCTAAACACGTTAAATCCCACTGTCATTGCGTTTTGGTTTACCTGGGCCACTGCGTTTATAGCTACAGCAGTGAATGAACGTATTGCTTTGTTTGCCTCCTGCTTATCCATTGTGTTGATTGCAGATCTGCTGAAAGTTTTTTTGGCCAATCGTTTACGAAAAAAGCTGACGCTTAAAACCATCAACATCATTAATAAAGTATCGGGTATTATTTTAATTGTGTTTGGAATTGTATTGATAACGGGCTTGTTGTTTTATAAGAAGTAATCCCGATCTTAACAAACTATTTCATTTTTGTACTGTTCTTTTGAACCTTGCTCATGAAATTAATTTTTACATTCCTCTTGTTTATTCTTGCTGCATCTTCTTCATATGCACAATTCAACCAGTTGATCCTGCGCAAGAAAGGCATTGCCTATAAACGATATACAGAAGGTTCGGTTATTCATATTCAAACAAAACTTGGCTTAAAATACAGTGGCACCATTTATTTAATTCAGAACGACAGTATTTATTTTGTTGATGGCGGTATTCATAAAAACGAAATTGTTGCTGTGTTTAAAAAGCCTTTGGGCAAAGAGGGAATCATTCCTTTCAGCAAGCAGGTCTTTCTTTACACCAACGCAGGCATTCCTCTTTTTGTAGCAGGGCTGGTCATCAGCGGGCAACCTTTTGTGAGCTCCCTGATTGCAGGGGTTACTTTGGTGTATGCACCAATCGTACTATATAATATCAAACGTTTGATCACCAACGGCACAAGAAGATATTCCATTGGAACGAAATATGATTTACAGGTGCTTGATCTTTACAAGGCAGAAATTGTTCCCAAGAAATAAGCATCATGTATATTGCAGCAATGGCTGCTAAGAAATCAACTGCAAAAAATAAAACCTTCCTCCGCAAAACTTTCCGTTTTTTAAAACGGCTGTTTATCATTTTATTTATTGCTCAACTCGTTTATATTGTTTTGTTGAAATGGGTTGATCCTCCCATTACCATTACACAACTTGTGAGTTTTATCAAAGGCAATGGATTGAAAAGGAATTATGTATCCATTGAACGAATGTCTTCCAATGCAAGACTATCTGTTATTGCATCAGAAGATCAGAAGTTTCCTGATCATGATGGGTTCGACTGGAAACTGATTGAAAAAGCAATGGAACATAATAAACGGAAGCCTACCCGTGTTCGTGGAGCATCTTCTATTTCGCAGCAAACAGCCAAAAATGTTTTTTTATGGCAGGGCCGCAGCTGGTTTCGGAAAGGACTGGAAATTTATTTTACCAAAATGATCGAGTGGGTTTGGGGCAAAAAACGAATTCTTGAAGTGTATCTCAATGTGGCAGAAATGGGCAAAGGTGTTTTTGGAATGGAAGCAGCCGCTCAACAATATTTCAACAAGAGTGCTGCACAACTTACACGAACAGAAGCTGCACAGATTGCAGCATGCTTGCCCAATCCAAAAAAATATGCAGTCAAACCATTATCAAGATATGTAGCAATCAGGTCGGGATGGGTTTTGCGACAAATGAATAACCTCGGTGCTGATGAAGATATTCAGCAATTGATCTTTGATAAAAAAAAATAAAATAATTATTTCAAAAGTGTATTCACTGCTTTCACCGCTTTCTCAAGGCGTTTATCATAGTTGCCTGTAATTTCAATCCAGGGTGCATATTGTTTGTTGAGCGTTTCTTTATAGATCGCATACAACCGTTCTCTTATTTTCAGATCAGGATATTCCCGCAGATCATCCTGTATCCAGGGAATATCGGGCTTGCACAACAGGTACAGATCAGTTTGCTGTTCTTTGATTTGATCCAGTATCCATGGATGACATTTCCCATATATAACTTCACACCATACTTTCATCACATACATATCCGTATCAAAAAAAATAGTGGAAACTTTTTTGGCAACAGCATCCTTAGTGTATTCTTTTGCTAATTCTACCTGGTTTTGAGCAATCAGCAGCAAATCATCATACGTATACTTACGACCAATTACAATTAAATACTCCCTTGCATATTCAGGACACCAAACAGAATGATAATGCTGTGCAAGCTTTTCGCACAAAATAGTTTTACCAGTAGATTCGGGTCCAATGAGAACGATCCTTTTAAGTGAGCTCATAAAGGTTGCAAAATAGGTGTGTAATCAATACCAGACAATTGTAATAACACTATCGTAAATCTACTCTACGTTTCCATTCCTTTAATCCCCAAAATGCCATGATTAATAATACAACATAATATACGCTTGTAAAAACGTACTGCTTTACAAAGTACAAAGGGATGGAAGCAATATTTGTTGCAATCCACCAATACCAGCTTTCCACTTTCTTTTTTGTCATCAGCCACATGCCTGTAAATGCAGTAGCTGCTGCAAAGGCATCGGCCCATGGAATGGCACCCGGTGCAAAATTCTGTTTAAGAAATTCTAATGAAAAGAAAAGTACGACATAACAAAAACCAAAAAAGCTTAATTGATAGAACCACCAGCGCCGGTCGGAGTATTCTATAACTACAGCCTTCTGATGTTCCCTGTTTTTTGCTGACCATAATATCCAACCATAAATACTCATCACCGTATAATAAAAATTCACGGAGGCTTCGCCAAACAGATGGCCATCAAAGCTTATTTTAATATAAATAATGGT
>JANMOR010000206.1:0-3724 GCA_031369435.1 Chitinophagaceae bacterium | reverse complement strand
GTGTAATAAACCCATCATTATTCAAATCTTTCCACTTCAACATACCCGGCTGTGGAGTTCCATATACTCCGTTAAATGCAATGCCGGCTTTAAGCGTGTATGCACCCGTGGTTGCATTGTAATCAAATTCTTCAATTTTGTAAAACCCATCAGTAACAAATCCATACATCAAACCGGCAGGTTCTCCCACTTTCACTAAATAATCATCTACACCATCACTTCCCTGCCATCCTGAGTTACGTGTTATTTGTGAAGGACCGCCCAGGTTTTCAATCCTGTTTTTGTTGAAAGAGATATTGAAGTTTGAGTTCCAGGTAAAATCTCTTTTCTGAACAGGTGTAGCAGTCACCTGAAATTCTACACCTCTGTTAGATGTGGCTCCGAGATTTTGAAGCTGTGTAACATAACCTGTGGTTGGAGGAATATTTACTGCAAGTAAAAGGTCCTTTGCAGTGTTCTTATAAATATCCATAGTAAACTGCAACCTGTTATTAAAAAATGCAAGATCAACACCAAAATTGCGTGTAATATTTGTTTCCCAGCGGAGTGTGGGATTTCTTAATGATGTTGGTGCAAAACCCGGTTGAATAATATGATTGAATGCATATTGTCCGGTAACGCCATAGAGCTGCAGATATAAAAGATTATCAATACGATTGTTTCCTACTTCACCATATCCAAATCTGAGTTTACCATCAGTAAGCCATGAAAGTTTATCCATAAATTTTTCTCTGCTGAAACGCCATGCAACTGACCCGGAAGGAAACACAAGGCTTCCGTTTTCAGCGCTGAATTTAGATGAGCGATCTGAACGCAGGTTAAAAGTGGCTAAATATTTATCATCAAAAGCATAAGTAACACGACCGAATAAAGAAAAGATACGACTCGGCGGATGAACAAATGTAGAAGGAAGCGGTTGCGCTGATCCTGGAGGTGCAGAACCGGCGCCCATATTGTTCAATGCTTTTTGAGGAGTTATATCAGAAGGAAAAAATCTTGTTTCAAAAAATGAATTTCTTGAATTGGCATCTACAATTTCCTGGCCAACTAATACACTGATATCATGATATTTTTTAAAGTCGTTGAGTGAATATTGAAGTGTATTGGAATTGGTAAAAGTGCTGTTCCTCTGATTACCGATAGATGCAACAGGCAGTGAAGCAGAGTTGCGGGCAGTAGAAGTGATTTTGCTGAAGAAGAGATCCTGCTGAATACCTGTGTTGTCGTACCCGAAGGTGGATCTCAGAACAAGATTCTTAATGATATTATAATTTATATAACCACTCAGGTAAACTGCCTGTGTAGTTTGTTTTCTGTATTCAGCTCTTGTTTGAATGATTGGATTAATGGCACCGCTTGAAGCAAGAAAGTATGCTTCATCAAAATCATCAATGCCACCTGTTGCTGTGGCTAATTCAAACGGACGGTAATTAATCGTATGCCGTAAACGGTTAGTTGCTCTTGTTCCGCTATTGGTGGTGCCTGCACCTCTAACTGTTTGATCGAGATATCGGGTGGTAATGCCTATCTTAAATTTGTCGGATACTTTATGATCCATTTTAAAGTTTACCAGGTATCTGTCAAAACCCGACTCAAGTAGAATGCCATCTTCTTTATTGGCAGTTAAACTAAGGTTATAAGTGGTAGCAAGATTTCCACCATTCACAGATATATTATGATTTTGATACAATGCTTTTCTTCCGAACACTTCTGTTTGCCAATCAATAAACCGTTTGTTTTTATATGCATTCAATGTATCCCATGTAGTACCATAAGTTTGTGCAAAGCTTGTGCTGTCGGCAATACTTCCACGGCTTCTTTCATATTGCCATGTAACAAAATCATATGGATCCAGTACATCCATTGTTTTAGGTAAAATTCTCCAGCCAAAAGAACCATTGTATGATACCTGTGTTTTACCGGGTCGGCCAACTTTGGTTGTAATAATTACCACACCATTGGCAGCTCTTGCTCCATAGATAGCGGTTGTAGATGCATCTTTTAATACATCAATCGTTGCAATATCCTGTGGGGAAATAATAGAGAGCGCATTTTCAACCTGCACCCCATCAACAATATATAATGGAGAGTTATCCTGCGTAATTGAACCACCACCTCTTACACGAATAATAATTTCAGCACCCGGAGCGCCTTCTGTTGCTGTAACTTGCACACCAGCCAATCGGCCTTGTAAAGCTTCAGCTGCAGAAGAAAGTGGAATATCTTTCAGTTGTTTTGAATTTACTGAGGATACTGAACCCGTTAAATCTTTTCTTCTGATGGTTGAGTAACCAACTACTACAACATCTTCTAATACAGCAACGTCTTTTTCAAGTTTTGCTGATACCTCACTACTGCCATCGGTTGTAATATTGATGGCTTTGTAACCTGTATAAGTAATAACCAATGTTACTGATCCTGTGCCTGGAGCATCAATTTTAAAATTCCCGTTGGCATCCGTTTGAACACCTTTTTTGGAACCGCTCATTAAAACACTTACGCCTCTTAGCGGTGTATCAGCATCATCAGTAATTTTTCCTTTTATCTGACGGGTTTGGGCAAATGTTGTCATACTGCAAGAAAGAATCAAAAGCAGAAAAAAATATTTTTTCATACTGTGCTTTGGGTTTAAGTTGTTATTAGAACCCTGCAAAGAGCAAGGCGAAAGTGTATTAAATTATTGGATGAATATGAATCGTTAACTATTATGGCTAAAGGATAATATATGATCTGGCGTCTCGTTTCTGCAAGCAATTCCTTTCTATTGACTAAGCAAGTCTATGCACATTTTAAGGATTACCGAAGGGTTTGAAACCTTTTATTTACGCAATCGTTCCCGATAACGATGCCACATAAACCATACTTACTTTGAGTGTTTTTATTCAATAACAGCAGGGGTAAAAAGGTTATTTTGATTGAAGTAAATCTCATCTATTTTCTCCTCAAATGGATTGTTTAGAACAGCTTTGAAACGCCTATCTTTAAAATCAGAATTATGCATGCCAATGAAGTTTGAAGCTGTTACTATAAAAGATATTGCCAAAGCGCTGGGTCTTTCCACTTCCACTATTTCAAGGGCATTGAGAGACAGTCATGAAATCAGTGCTGAAACCAAACAGCTGGTAATGGAATGTGCTGAAAAGCTGAACTATAAACCCAATCCCATTGCTTTAAGCTTAAAAGAAAAAAGAAGCCGTTCCATTGGAGTAGTGGTTTGTGAAATTGCCAATACTTTTTTTTCGCAGGTTATAAACGGCATTGAATCTATTGCTTACGACCGGGGATATAATGTCATTGTCTCGCAAAGCAGGGAATCGTACGATCGTGAAGTGATTGATCTGCAGTTCCTGGCTTCCAGATCTGTCGATGGTATATTGATCTCTCTTTCCACTGAAACAACCGATCTCACACATATCAAAGCGTTGCAGGCAAGAGGAATGCCTATTGTATTGTTTGATCGTATTCATGATGAGATTGATACGCACAAAGTAGTAGTTGATAATTATAAAGCTGCTTATGAAGCAACTGAACACCTGGTAAAGAATGGATTTAAACGGATAGCTGCCATTGCAGGATCTGAATTTTTATCGATCACCAATGAAAGGCTGGCAGGTTATCATGATGCACTGAAAGCAAACAGTCTTTCATACAGCAAGCAATATGTACAGCATTGTTTCTATGGAGGCATGGTGTTTTCAGAAATTGAAGAAGCTGTGAATAACCT
>JANMOR010000126.1:0-7373 GCA_031369435.1 Chitinophagaceae bacterium | reverse complement strand
CATTATGATACAACAAAGCCTACGGTGTTATTGAATTCACATCATGATACGGTAAAGCCCAACAAAGGATATACGTTTGATCCCTTCAATGCGCATGAAAAAGAAGGAAAGTTATTTGGATTGGGAAGTAATGATGCCGGCGGATGTTTGGTTTCATTGATTGCCGTGTTTTTATATTTCTATGATAAAGAAAATCTGTCGCACAATATTGTTTTTGCAGCCAGTGCTGAAGAAGAGATCAGCGGAGTAAATGGAATTGAACTGGTGCTTCCCTATCTTGGTAAAATTGATTTTGGAATTGTAGGCGAGCCAACTCAAATGGAAATGGCAATAGCAGAACGGGGACTGATGGTGATTGATTGTACAGCAAATGGAAAATCGGGACATGCTGCACGCAATGAAGGAGAAAACGCTTTGTATATTGCTGTTAATGATATCAACTGGATACGCAATTATAAATTTGAAAAAGTCAGTCCGCTTTTGGGCGAATCGAGATTAACTGTTACAGTTATAGGAACAGAAAATCAGCAGCACAATGTAGTTCCTTCACAATGCAGGTTTGTTATTGATGTTCGGGTTAACGAGCTGTATACGTTTGATGAAATACTGGATGCTTTGCAGCAAAACTTAAAAAGCCAGTTCAAACCACGTACAACAAGAATGAAATCAACCTCTATACCCATGGATCATCCATTAATAAAAGCGGGCATTGCTTTGGGCAGAGGTTATTATGGTTCTCCAACCACCAGCGATAAAGCATTGATGCCTTTCCCCGCATTAAAGATGGGTCCTGGCGATAGTGCAAGAAGTCATACAGCTGATGAGTATATTTATATTGATGAAATAAAAGGTGGGATTGAATTGTATATCCAGTTGTTAGAACGTATTTTATAATGTTGCCGGTTGCCAGTTACTGGTTTCTGGTAAAATAATGCTGACAGTATGAAAAGTTACCGGGAGCTTGATGTTTATAAAGAGTCTAAGCAACTTGCTATTGAAATTCACAAAATGACACTCACTCTTCCCAAATTTGAATTGTATGAAGAGGGAGGTCAGATAAGAAGATCTTCAAAAGCTGTTACTGCTGCAATTGTTGAAGGTTATGGACGGAAAAGATATAAACAGGATTTTATAAAGTTCCTGGTGTACGCTCAATCAGAATGTGATGAAACAATTGTTCATCTCGATTTTATATATGAAACAGGTTCATTAAGCGATAAAGCAATTCACGATAATTTTTTTGAACGATATACGATTTTAAGTAAGAAGATAAACAACTTTATTCAATGGGTGGAAGATAACTGGAACAATATCCCTCCTTCGGAGAGTAAGCAACCAGCAACCGGAAACCAGTAACCAGTAACAAGCATATGAAACTCTGGAGCAAAGAAAACAGCAACACATCTGTATTGGTAGAACAATTCACAGTTGGTCGTGATAAAGAATTTGATTTGCTATTAGCGAAATATGATGTACAAGGTTCCATTGCACATGTAACCATGCTGGGCGAAGTGGGTTTGATGAGCAAAGAAGAAGCAGAGCAAGCTGTTGCAGGGTTAAAAGAAATCGCTGCAACTATTGACACCCCTTCAGGGGACGGGGGCTTCACCATTGACGAAGGAATAGAAGATATCCACTCACAAGTTGAATACCTGCTTACACAAAAGATTGGCGATGTTGGAAAGAAAATTCATAGTGGCCGGAGTCGTAACGACCAGGTTGCAGTTGATATTAAATTATATCTGCGTGCAGAGATCAGCAATATAAAAGACGAAGTAAAAAATCTCTTTGATCTGTTGATTAAAACAAGTGAGCAGCATAAAAACACATTGTTGCCAGGCTATACGCATTTACAAATTGCCATGCCTTCATCTGTTGGATTATGGTTAGGAGCGTATGCAGAAAGTTTAGTAGATGACCTGGAATTATTGGCCGCTGCTTATCATGTAGCCAATAAAAATCCATTAGGCAGTGGTGCAGGTTATGGTTCTTCTTTTCCATTGAACAGAAAAAGAACAACTGAACTATTACAGTTTGCGACGTTAAACTGGAGCAGTGTGTATGCACAAATGAGCCGTGGCAAAACAGAAAAGATAACAGCGATTGGAATGAGTTCCATTGCTGCCACATTAAGTAAGCTGGCAATGGATTGCTGTTTATATATGAATCAGAACTTTGGTTTCATTTCTTTTCCTGATGAATTGACAACGGGCAGCAGTATCATGCCGCACAAAAAAAATCCCGATGTGTTCGAATTGATCCGTGCAAAGTGTAACCGTATTCAATCTATTCCTAACGAACTCACATTAATCATCAATAATCTTCCATCAGGATATCACCGGGATATGCAGCTCACAAAAGAAATTCTGTTTCCAGCTATTGAAGAGTTGAAAGCCTGCCTGCAAATGATGCACCTGATGCTGAGCAATATAAAAGTGAAAGAAAACATTTTAGCTGATGAAAAGTACAAATACCTTTTCAGTGTTGAAGCGGTAAACGAACTGGTGAACAAAGGCATTCCGTTCCGTGATGCATATCAACAAGTGGGTAACGCAATCAATAAAGGTGAATTTGAATTTGATCTCAAACAATTACAACATACTCATGAGGGAAGCCTTGGCAACCTTTGTTCAGATGAGATTGTAAAGGAGATGGAAAAAGTTATGGAAAAGTTTGGGGCATAAAAAAAGCCAAACATTTTAGCGTATGGCTTTCATGGGTAAAGTTCATTCATATTATTCTGTTATAAAGCTTTTTAACCTTCTGAATTCCCTGGTTTGGGGAGATTCGAACGATTCAACAAGCAAGTTGACAATCTGTTTGAGAGATTGTAAAACAGAAGAACTTTTGCGTACGGTGGGGTTTTTTTTCATAACCATTGGATTTAAGACTATAAAAGTAGCTCTAAATCTAAAGTGCCGCAAGAGTAGAAACAATGTTTTTACACTTGATAATTTTACGGGTTTTCTTGTACGGAACATTTTATATTAGCAGTATGGTGTTTCTTCTTACAGCATGTGGTATTTACTTCTTTTTGCATAGCTTCCTTGCCAACGAATCGGTAAAGCTGAAGCTGGCAAAGCTTTTCAGACTTTCACAAAACGGTTACAGGATGGCTTATAACCTGTTCAACTTCGTTGCGCTCGCCCTTTTGCTGCTCTTATTGTACACGGTTCCTTCTGCATTGCTCTATGAAAAAAGTCCTGCCACAACTGTAGCCGGAGCAATCATTGCCCTGGTCGGCTCCATTATTATGTTTCTTTCAGTTAAGAATTATGACCTCGCTACTTTTTTTGGATTTCGCTCCGAAACAAAAATGCCGCTGCAGATTAAAGGATTAAATAAATATGTACGCCATCCGCTCTATAGCGGAACGATCGTCCTGGTGCTTGGTTTTTGTATTGCTCTTCCTTATATAAAAGACTGGTTGTTTCTGCTGCTTATGATTATTTACATATTAATTGGTATGCAGTATGAAGAAAGAAAACTTGTGTTATGGTTTGGCGATGATTATAAAAACTATCAGAAAAAGGTAAAGCGTTTGATCCCCGGTGTACTATAATTCATCCGTTTGTTTTCTTATATTGCAGCACAATTCTATATCCATTAAACAAAAACTACTGCTTCTCTGCAAGAGCTTATTCCTTGTTGTATCACTGTCGGCACAGGTTAAAAACCCCTTTACTTCTATCAAGCCCCAACTGGAAAAAGTGATCAAGGCATATCCTGTTCAGTTTGCATCTATTAAAGGAACACAAAGCCAGGGCGAACCCAATACAATTGAATACACATCAACTATTGAAATAAAAGGAGCTTCTGAAAGTAAAGTGATTGGCTATCCTTCTAAAACAAAAATTCATTGGTTATGGGAAACTAAATTATTTGTTACAGAAGATATGGAGTTGCTGAAGAAACAATACAAAGCCTATTACAATGACATTGCCGGCAAATCGCTCATGAGTAAAGGAACCATCAATAGCCTGTATGCAACAACTGCTTATAACGCACCATCAGAAGAGTTACGTTTATGGACCAATCAATTCCGCATGAACGATGCAACGGGTGAGTTCAGCAAACTGGTGGTTGATCTTGTTGCAGAGTATGATAAATTTGAATGGATCATTTACCTGCGTGTATATGATAAAGAAAAAGATGAGGAGATGAAACCAATTAAGGATAAAAATGATCCGTTGAGATATGGAACAAAAAAATAATTGAAGGCCCCGGAAAAATCAGGGGCCTTTGTTGAGTATAGTTTATCCTGCCTTTATAACTGAAGTATTCGTTTTTGCTGAACTGAAGCGATTCAGCGCCCACATGATACTAAAGCTAGGAATAAAATCGAGCCCCGGTAATAACTCTTCAGCAAAGTTGAAGACAGAGCCGAAAGCACCTTTCCAACCACCAAATGTTTTATAGAAAACAAATGCAGAGATGGGTGCCCAAACAATATCTGCAAATTCACCCAGGAAAGGCAGGGCATAAGTAGCATAACCCACTGCATCCATCAAGATGCAAAACCCCAGAGAAGTTTGTTGTTTGTTCATGTTCGTTATTGATTTAAACAACCATTCAGATTGCAAACACAATACCAACGTTGCATGTATGACGGAATGACGCCTGTTAAATTTTCAAACCGCAAAATCCTTAGCTTTAAACACTAAAACCAAAACCATGCTGCGTTCAACTTTCCTTGTTCTTGTATTAGTTGTGTCAACTGTTTTATCTGCTCAGCAGAATTATTTTTATCCCAACAGCGGCAACTTTAATCCGCAGATACCAACTCCCGAACAATTTCTCGGCTATGCCATCGGCACACAGCATACCCGTCATGATAAAATTGTTGAGTACTTCCGTGAGCTGGATCGCTTAAGTGATCGTGTAACCATGCAGGTGATTGGCAAAACATTTGAACAACGACAACAGATCAATGCTGTGTTTACATCAGCACAGAATCATGCAAAGATTGAAGAGATCCGCAAAGCACATCTCGCCGGACAACAAACCGGCAACACAGAAAATGTTCCACTCGTTATTCATTTAGGATATAATGTACATGGTAACGAACCCAGCAGCAGCGAAGCAGCCATGCTAACTGCTTATTATATAACTGCATCGCAAAGTGATGAAACAAATAAATGGTTGAACGAGATGGTGATCCTGATGGATCCGGTGATCAATCCCGATGGTCGTGACCGTCATACACATTGGGCCAATATGCACAAAGCCGAACCACCTGTTGCAGATCCGCTCGACAGGGAGCATACCGAAATTTGGCCGGGTGGAAGATTTAATCATTATTGGTTTGATCTCAACCGTGACTGGTTTCTTGGTACGTTTCCTGAAACAAGAAACCGCATTAAATTTTTTCATCAGTGGCGGCCGTATGTACAAACTGATCATCATGAAATGGGAAGCTCATCCACTTTTTATTTTGATCCTGGAATGGACGGCAGCAATAATCCAACTGTACCTGAATATCTGTATAAAACATTGTATCCAAAATTTGGGGAATACTTTTCTGCCGCAGCCAACAAGATCGGATCTATGTATTTTACCAAAGAAGCATTTGATAAACTCTATCCCGGTTATGGAAGCAGCTATATTAATTTTTATGGTGGCGCAGGATTTTTATTTGAGCAGGGAAGCAGTCGTGGACATGTGCAGGAAACAACAACCATCCCCATTACGTTTGCATTTACTATCCGCAACCAGTTTACTGCATCACTCACAACCATCCGTGCATCGCTGGCAGAAAAAGCATCACTGCTTTCTTTACGAAAAGAATTTTATCGTGTAGCAAATCAACAGGCTAAAGCATCGCCTGTAAAAGCCTATGTGTTTGGTGACGGATATGATGAAACAAAAACAAGAGCATTTTTAGATATGCTGTTGTTGCATGAAATAGAAGTGTATGGTTTGAACGGGACGATGAATGTGGACGGAAAGAAGTTTGACCCTGCATCAAGCTATCTTGTTCCAACCGACCAACCGAATTATATTATGGTGCGGACGGTGTTTGAAAAACAAATTCCTTATACCGACAGTACATTCTATGATGCATCTACCTGGAGTTTACCTTATGCCTATAATTTACCTTTTGCAGAAGTAAAGACCGCAGTAACAAAAGGCAACCGCATCAATCAAGTGCCACAACGAAATGTACCTGCAGTTGTAAAAAGTGATTATGTATATGTATTTGAAGTAAAAGATTACAATGCACACAAAGCTATCTTTCAATTACAACAGGGAGGAGCATTAGTACAAACAGCTTTTCGTCCGTTTACAACTACTATCAATGGTAAAACAAAAGAGTTTGGATATGGAACTATTTCCATTCCCGTAAATCTGCAACGCATCAGTGCCGACTCCTTATATACATTAGTTAGTAATACAAGTATGAATACTCAACTCACCTTTTATACATTAAGCACAGGATATAATAATAAAGGAGTTGATCTCGGCAGCAATTACATCCGCACAGTAAAAAAACCGGAAGTGATGATGCTCATCGGTACCGGTGTTGCTGCAACAGAAGCAGGAGAGATCTGGCATTTGCTGGATCAGCGTTTGCAAATGCCCATCACTAAAATGGATATCCTCAACTTTGGCCGTGCATCCATTGACCGTTACAACACAATCGTAATGGTGAGTGGTAATTATGCAATACTCGATAAAACAGCAACAGATAAATTAAAAGCATGGGTGCAGAATGGCGGCACACTCATTACTATTAAGTCAGGAAGTGAATGGGCCATTAGAAATGGATTCACCAAAGAAAAATTATATACTGACAGCAGCAAGCAACCATTACAGCGTTACAATTTTGATGAAGCACCTCAACGTGAAGGAGCCAAATCATTAGGCGGTTCAATTTTTAATGTTGATCTGGATACAACGCATCCCATTGGTTTTGGATTTACACAACGAAGTATTCCTGTTTACAGAAACGGGTTAACAGTTTTAATGCCTTCTGCTAATTCATATGCAAGTATTGCAATGTATGGCAGCAATCCATTGATAGGAGGCTATCTTCACCCAACCTCATTAAAGAAAGTAAAAAACAGTGCAGCGATATTGGTTGGAGCAGAAGGAAGCGGACGGGTAATCATGTTCAGCGATGATCCTAACTTCAGGGGAACATGGTACGGCAGCAATAAATTATTTTTAAATGCTTTGTTTTTTGGAAGCCTGATCAGCGTACCATTAGTTTTAAGTGAATGATGATTACATCCTGAAATTTTGCAACGATTATTAAGAAAATCTGCATCAGCAGGTTTTTTTATTTAACAGAGATAAAAATTATGCAACTTATTCAGATAGTTCTGTAACAGGTATCTGCTGAAAACCATTCACTTTTACATTTCCACATA
>JANMOR010000124.1:0-1740 GCA_031369435.1 Chitinophagaceae bacterium | reverse complement strand
GATTATGATATTCAGTTTGTAGGGGGAATAAAAAATACTTTGTTTGGCGGTGAAGGTTTATTTTTTGCAACACTCCGCGGCCCCGGTAAAGTATGGATACAAACATTACCCATTTCAAGATTGGCCAGCCGTATTCTTTCCTATGGAAGAGGTAATAGAAAAGAAGAAGGAAGCCTGCTCGGTGGCATTGGTAATTTATTAGATGGAGATGGGTTTAGATAATCTTTTTAATTCGAAGGCCGTCATGCCGAGGTACGAGGCATCTCTAAATAATCATAACGCTTAAGCATAGTCAAACTGACAAACACAAACCGTCCTCATTTATAGAGATGTCTCCTTCGTGGACATGACGAAAATAAAAAGCTTGAAAAATTTTTCAGGCTTTTTATTTGGAAATCTGAAATGATTAATCGTATATTTGCGATATAGAATAACTAAGACGAACAAATCGTCTTTTTCTTTGAATATACTCATCGTATAAAAACGATAAATAACATGGCCATCCACAAGAAAGAAGAATTCAGCACAAAAGAGCAACACCTGGCAGCTTTTGCCAAAGCCATCAGCCACCCTGCCCGTATTGCCATCCTGGGGCTGCTGGCAAAACGAAATGAATGCATCTGCGGTGAAATTGTAGAGGTATTGCCACTGGCACAAAGTACCGTGAGCCAGCATCTGAAAGAATTAAAGAATGCAGGTTTGATTGATGGAGAAACCGATGGACCAAGAAGTTGCTATTGCATCAACTGGAAAGCGTTTGAAAAATTCAATGCCGAATTTCATTCCCTCTTTGAGAAACTCAAAGAAGCCAACGCCAAATGCTGTTAAGAAACATTTTCCATATAAACCTTCATCATTAAAAAATCAAAAAAAATGTCAACAGAAACTCAATTAAAAGAAATCGTAAAACAGAAATACAGCGAAATAGCATTGCAGGATAAAGAGACCAATCAATCATCCTGTTGCGGAGCAAGTGGTTGCTCAACTGAAGTGTATAATATCATGGCCGATGACTATACAAAGCTGGAAGGTTATAATGCAGACGCAGACCTTGGTCTCGGTTGCGGTTTGCCTACTGAGTTTGCACAAATAAAAGCAGGTGATACAGTAAATGATTTAGGAAGCGGTGCTGGCAATGATGCGTTTATTGCCCTCAGAATAGTTGGTGAAAAAGGAAAAGAGATCGCTATTGATTTTACAGAAACAATGATCAGCCGGGCCAGGGAAAATGCTGAGAAAGTTGGCTTCAATAATGTTGAATTCCGTTTAGGCGATATTGAAGATATGCCTGTAGTAAGCAACAAGGCCGATGTTGTTGTAAGTAATTGTGTATTGAACCTTGTACCCAATAAACATAAAGTATTCAGTGAGGTGTTTCGTGTATTGAAACATGGTGGTCATTTTTCCATTTCTGATATTGTATTGCAGGGAAAGCTTCCTTCAAAATGGAAAGAAGTAGCAGAACTCTATGCAGGTTGTGTAAGCGGCGCCATTGAAAAGGATGATTATCTCGCTATCATCAAAGAAGCAGGATTTAGCAATATCACTCTTCAAAAAGAAAAAGAAATTGTGATCCCTGATGATATTCTGCAGCAATACTTATCAGCTGAAGAAATCATTGCCACTAACACCGGCAACACAAAACTTACAAGCATTACAGTATATGCCGACAAGCCTGCTAAAGCTGAACGTAATTGTTGCGAACCCGGAACCCGTTGTTGTTAATAAAATTTTCATTTA
>JANMOR010000121.1:0-5183 GCA_031369435.1 Chitinophagaceae bacterium | reverse complement strand
GCTTACGGTCAGGGCCCGATGTAAAAAATTACTGCAAACCGATAAGCCGGATTTTGTCGTGAGCTATCATTTATCTGTCCCGCAATTTACACTGCGGAATCAATCTGCCTACCCACCGTCATTGAACGAGCCGTTCTCAGGCAACGGTTTACATGGCATTTCAGCACGCAAGGTTTACCCCATTATTACATTACTGCAATAACCCGTAGGCTCTTACTCTACGTTTTCACCTTTTCCACACAAGTGCGGTAGTTATTTTCTGTGGCACTTTCTGTTCCCCAACATTTATAGTTGAGGACCCGGCTCTTCACCGGTGCGTTGCTCTATGCTGTCCGGACTTTCCTTGGCGCTTTTGGCGACACGATAGCTTAGTTTGCAGCAGTAGCAAAGGTATGCCATACTTTCAAAGTATGGCATACCTGGTTAGTATTGAAAAAAAATCTCCGTTGCACCATAACCAGACGATGGATGATACTGGTTTACAAAAGATGATACTTCTTTTTTTAACCCCAACAGATCATGAATTTCATCTCTGAGTCTTCCTTCTCCTACACCATGTATGATGGTTAAGGAAGGCTGGTAATGCAATACAGCCAGTTCATAATATTTTTCAAACTCTTTTAACTGAGCTGTGAGTATTTCAAAATTGCTAAGATGTTGCCAGTCGTTGCTTATTTTTTCAATGTGTAAGTCAACCACTGTTCTTGCAGGAGGAATATGTTGCCTGGCTTTACCTGCATCGTATATTTTATAACCGGCCGATGAAAGTTTGCTCAAATCCACTTTTTCGGTAACGGCTTTATCAGGATAGCTTTCCATCAACAGGTAAGCAAAACTCGCTTCTTGTTTTTTCAACATTTCTTCAATGCGCTGAAACAATTGTTTAGCCTTCAGCTTCAATGATGATTCGAAATGATCCGTTTTCTTTTTATCGGGTTGAACAAGACTGAAATCAAAATCAAATCTTGGTGCATCATTCAACTTTTCAAATTCCACATCATGAATATAAAAATCATTGTATGGCAGAATTTCATTTTTCAGGTTAAACTCACTGTCGCCAGTATACCGAAGGTGATAATCAAACTTAAAAGCAGTGCCTGTATTGTTTACCAGGTAAATACGGAAATACTCTACCACATCATCATCAAAAATATCTCTATCAAATACCGGTAAGAAAGATATCCAGATTCCTTCCCCTACTTTATAATTTTTTAGCGAAGCGCCTTTTTCTTTTTTTACATTATCGATATACATTTTCTGTGGCGGAGGCGGTGGTTTCTTTTCGGTAAACCGCTTGAAATATGGATACTCAATCTGATCAGTATAAACCGGAAACTGAACACCGCCCACATCAACCGTAACCATTTTCTTGTTAATGATATCAATCACTTCGCCTTCTTCATTGGAATGGATCAACAATACTTTATCACCTACCTGGAACTTCATAATCTTTATTTATAGTGCAAAAGTAACCCCGGCAAACAAAATCTGATCAATCAATCAACATCATCATTCAGAATTTGTCGTCGGGGTTATTCATCACCGCACTGAATCACTGTCCCCAATTACGGTTATGCGGCCGCTCATCAGAGTTTTTCCGCATCCATTCATCAATACTGATGGGGCCACTGCCTTCCACTGCAAAGAATACTAAAAGGATAAGTATGATCACAGAAAACCATAATTCTGATTGCACCTGTAACAAACCTCCGGCTGAATTAATAAAAATGACTGCTCCTAACAAAATGGGTATCTGAACAAGGCAGGCTAACCTTGTAAGTAACCCAAACATCACCATGGCACCTCCAATTAAATGAGCAAAGATGACATAATGCGAAATCATACCAACAGAAAACATATTAATGAACCTTGCTTTGTTCATCATGTCGGCCAGGGCTGTCATGTTATTGATATACTGTACACCTTTCAAAACAAGAATAACACCTAAAACAATCCTGATAAAATCAATCCATTTAGGGTGATGGGCATCTCCCCACTTTTCAATACGTTGTACGAAATTCATAATGGCAAGTTTTATTGTGAAAGAAGCTTGTAAAAGTTACAATTGATTTTTGAGTTTTGCAAATGAAGTTTTATACAAAAGCCTGCCGGAATAATTCACAGCAGGCTTTAAAAAATGATTATTAGTTTAACTAAGCAGCAGCATTCAGCTTGCTTTTTCTGAAACCATAGATAAAATAAAAGATAAGGCCAAGCAGTAACCATCCCAGGAACCAGGCCCAGTTATTTTTGGTCATTCCTGTTAACAGGTACATACAGGTGATGAGACCCATCAACGGTATCAACGAATAATGTTTCATAAAACTAAGCACACTGAGGATGACAGCAGTGAGCCAGAAAATGATCAATGTAATTTTTGGTGTGGCTACATCCATATATGAAACCTTACCGGCCGTATAATCTTCATGCATTGAAAAATCAAAATTGAATAATTCTGTCCAATAACCATTTCCATAAACTGTAAGAATGGCGATAGCAACAAATACAATAGCAGGGAACCAAAATCTTCCGTTGATATGAGGTAAATGAAATCTGCCTCCTGTTTTTTCTCTTCTCGGAATCAGTAACACACCACCGCAAACCAAAACAAATGCAAACAGTGTTGCAATACTTGTAAAATCAAGTACAAAAGTTTTATCCGTAAATAAAATAGGAACCCCAACAACCAATCCTGTTACAATGGTTGCAAAAGATGGTGTCTTAAACCTTTTATGAATTTTCTGAAACACAGGTGGCATCAACCCATCACGGCTCATGCTCATCCAGATGCGTGGTTGTCCCATTTGAAAGACAAGCAATACACTCGTCATGGCAACTACTGCACATATGGCAACCAATATCTGCATCCAGGCGATATTGAGATTCTGTGCTTCAAAAATAAATGCCAGCGGATCACCTACCCCATCAAAATTTTTATAATGAACAGCACCTGTTAATACCAGCGTTAATAAAATATATACCACAGTACAGATCACTAATGAATAGATCATACCTCTCGGCAAATCCCGTTGTGGATTTTTGCTTTCTTCGGCCAGTACACTCACAGCATCAAAACCAATATAGGCAAAGAACACACCACTTACTGCAGCCATCACACCACCAAATCCGTTGGGCATAAAACTTTTTACTCCTTCATCATTGGCAGGTACCCAGTTATCAGTTAATCCATTAGAGAAGATCATCACGCCTCCTACCAAGATCACCAGAGTTACAACTGCCATTTTTAAAACCACCATCACATTACTGAAGTTGCGGCTTTCTTTAATTCCACGATATACAAGATAGGTGATGAATAAATTAATTACCAATGCCGGGAGATCAATGATAAAACGCATACTGCCCATAAATGGAGCCGTGTTCCATGCAGCAATGATTTCTTTATTCACCGATCCATCTGCAATACCATCTTTCGCTTCCATATAACTGGTGCTGAGCCACGCAGGAATATGCAAACCCAATTTATTCATGAAAGACGTAAAATAATCGCTCCAGCTGAAAGCCACATAGATATTACCAATTGAATATTCCATGATGAGTGCCCAGCCTATCACCCATGCAAACAATTCACCAAAGCTGGCATACGCATAGGTATAAGCACTACCGGCAACGGGTATGCGGCTAGCAAATTCTGAATAACACATTGCAGTAAAAGCACAGGCAATAGCCGTGATGATGAAGAGTAACACTACACCTGGCCCACCATTAAAAACCGCTCCACCCAAACTGCTGAAGCTTCCTGCACCAAGGATGGCAGCAATACCAAAGAAAGTAAGGTCACGAACATTTAAAACCCTGTGTAAGTTATGTTCATGCGGATCATCGCTACCTTCTTTTAAAATAGAGTCAATCTTTTTTGTACGGAACAACTGCTTGATCATGATGCTGGTTTTTTGGAATGTTCAAAATAGGGAAAAATAATGGATTGTATCAGGCAGATAAAAAAATGCTGAAAAAATTCATGCATCAATTAAGTATTCAGTATTCTCTCTTTACAAGAAACTGTGCAAGTTCCTTCAACGGTTCTTTTCTTATACTCATTACAGCTATATCATCGAGGTGTTTCATTGCTTTTTCGAGGTATTCATTTTTCAACTGCATGGCCCATGCATCTACACCTGCAGATGTAAAAATAGATAACACCTGTTCCACTTTATCAGCCGGATTGGTTTTGATCAGCTCAGCTAATTGTTTCTTTTGATGAGCTGATGCAGATTCCATTGCATGAATCATCAGGAATGTTTTTTTATTGGCTTTGATATCACCTCCCACCTGTTTCCCGAATTTTGCAGGGTCGCCAAATGCATCGAGATAATCATCCTGCACCTGGAAAGCAATACCCAGGTTTCTTCCGAATTCATAAATATGTTCTGTATTACCTACACTGGCACCACCAATCAATGCTCCCAGTTTTAAACTTGCCGCCAGCAGCACGGATGTTTTTAACTCGATCATTTTTACATATTCCTCAAAGCTTACAGTATCTTTTGTTTCAAAATCCATATCGAGTTGCTGACCTTCGCATACTTCAAGTGAGGTTTTATTAAATAAAGACAACACCCTTTGAATAATGGACGGACTGATCTTAGAAAGATGTTCATAAGCCATTGCATTGGTTACATCCCCAGCAAGTATAGCTGTGTTGATGCCGTGCATATCATGAACAGTAGGTTTTCCTCTTCTTAAAGGAGCAGCATCCATAATATCATCATGGATCAATGTAAAATTGTGAAACAATTCAATGGCAGTTGCAACATGCCATGCATCGGGTTTTATTTCATCAAACAATTCATTCCCCATTAAACACAATACGGGGCGAACACGTTTGCCGCCAATCCCTAAAATATATTGTGCTGCATCATACAGCGAAGCAGGTTCTGCAGGGAACTGCCTGGCGCTGAAATGCTTTTCAAACTGCGTTAATAGTTGTTCAAATGATTGCATAATTTTTATTTTAGCAAAGAGGTTAAAGGAGAAAAGAAGATCAAAGAGTTTTGCATTCTTCTTTTTTCTCTTTTACTTTTTTATCTCTTAGCTCCTTTTCTTTTCTTCTCTCCAAAATTACGGGCACCGCCTTTGTGCTTCTGCTCCCTTGCTGCATTTGGCTCCAAAACTTTTCGTTCTGTTGAATCAATATGCCCCAGCACCAGTTCATAATCCAATTG
>JANMOR010000109.1:0-2327 GCA_031369435.1 Chitinophagaceae bacterium | reverse complement strand
AATTATGCAGAACTATTGAAGGAGTAAGTGGCTAAAATAAAAGTATATCGCAGGAATTTATACATCTATGTCTGATTGCAGGAAGATAGTTTTATAATTGATGCGTACATTAAATGAATCAGTATGGGCTAATTGTATGATTGTTTAGAAAACAATACAAACTAAAGTAACAAATGAAAGAAAAACCTTGTATGTGAAATGACTTAGGCTTTAAAATGTGGAATCTTTCTGGCAGGTATCAAACTTTTTATTGATGAACTAGTCATCTTCCCGAATCACAACCTGGTTGAGAGGAATTGTAACCTTCAACGAAAACCCTTTGCCCGGTTTTGAAGCAATGGATGCTTTCCCATTGAATAAAGCTGCCCTGCTTTTTATATTCATGATGCCAACCCCGTTTTTATCTTTGGCAAGATCGTAGCCCGTTCCGTTATCTGAAATAAGTAAAACAAGATTGCCGTTATGTTTGCTTAAATGGATGCTGGCCAGTGTAGCATTGGCATGTTTTAAAATATTATTTACCTGTTCCTGTACAATACGGAAAATGGTAATTTGCAGTTTACTGCTCAGTTCTTCCTCAATAATTCCAGTTAAATGAAATTTAAATTCAATCGGGTGTATGCTTTTAAGATCAGCTAATAAGTTTTTTATATTTTCCTGTAACCCTATTTCATTAACGCCGGGTATGATGAGTTTTTTTGAAATTTTTCTGATCTCATCTATCACTTCCATAATAAAGCCGATTGATTTATCAAGATATTCCTGGTTCACTATATCTGATTTTTTAGCCATTTGCAGGTACAACTTGGCCACAGCCAGAATCTGGTTGATATTATCATGCAATTCTATTCCGATTTCCCCCCGTTCATTTTCCTGGGCAGTGAGTATGGCTTCTGTAATTTCTTTTTGCTTTTCTAACCGTACAGCTTTGAGTTTATTTTCCAGCTCAACTTTTTCAGTAACATCTGTTTGAATAGAAAAGAATCGATCTAATATTCCGTGTTCATCAAACAATGCCTGGCCTTGAATATGTATCCAGTAAGCACGCCCCGATTTACTATAATTAAGAATTATGCAATCAAATGGCTGGCTATCCTGAATTTGCTTACGTAAATATTGAACGGTTTTTTCATCAGTGTCCTTGCCCTGAAGAAAACTTCCCGGCTTCTTCCCTATTACTTCTTTCGGTTCATATTCAGTAATCCGTGTAAATGCAGTATTTACCCAAATGATTTTTTCATCTGCATCAGTAATGATCACAGCATTGGTTGATTGCCTGGCTATCAATGATAATTTGCGTTCGCTTTCAAGTAATTGAATTTCTGCCGTTTTCCTTATGGTAATATCCTGCGTAGCGCCAATCATCCGGATGGCTTTTTGATCATCATCATAAAAAATATGCCCACGGTCATGAACATAAGCATATATACCATCGGCTTTTTGTAACCGGTATTCTTCCTCCCAAACGGTGATAGTACCCGAATCAATAATTTGCTGGAGTTTTTTGGAGAGGCGGTCTTTATCATCAGGATGAATGCGGCTTTCCCAAAACGATTGAGGAATCAATGCATTTTCAATTGGAAAGCCAAATAGTCTTTTATGTCCGCCATCGATCCAGAAAAATTGTTTGGCCTGCAAATCCCATTCCCACAAACAATCATTGGTAACTTCTGTTACAAAAAGATATAGCTCGTGCATAACTTTCAACTTCTGTTCAGGGTTTTCGGGCTGGTTGCTGCACTTGAAAGAGACCGACAACTGATCGCCTGTTTGATAGGCAATTACATTGAACCACGCTCCCATCTCGGCCCAATATTCTTCAAACTGAACAGGATAATCAATTTGAAAGGCTTTTTGATAGACTGTATAAAAACTCAACGGGAGAACAGCTGCAAACACTTCCCAGAAATTTTTGCCTATAATATCACTTGCTTCAATTCTTAATAATTTTTCAGATGATTTGTTCCAGTATATTACTGTCCACTTGCGATCTATTATAAAAAAACCATTATTGATTACTTTGGCAATCTGGTTGTTCTTAATATGATGATCAATGTCAATTTGTGTAAGACTTTGGGGGGGCAGCAGGTATTTCTCAGTCATATATTTCTATATACTATCCAGTGAAAAATAATGGAAACAGCGTATGATGTAAACGAAATTGAAAATTATTCATTTTCATTTTTGATAATAGTTAAGATCATTTTAAACCGACCGTTAGGTTTAATATAATTAAGTGTATGTGCAGGGATTACAATTCCCTGGCCCGATTCAAGTACGCTTGAAATTTGATCAATTACAATCTCAGCTTTGCCTTCAATGATCTG
>JANMOR010000099.1:0-7585 GCA_031369435.1 Chitinophagaceae bacterium | reverse complement strand
ACAATGTCGATGGATTCAATTCTTTTTTGGTTGAGGTGAATAGCAGTTTGCATGAATTGGTTTTGGGTGGTATAAAAAAACTGACCCGTTTCGGCCAGCCGGTAAAAGGTAGAAAGAAGAATCGGGCTTTACAACAAAAACATGATGAATCATAAGCCGAATCCTTTTACCGCTTCAAATACCTGTACAAAAAAGCACAGGCAAAACCAATAACCAGGTAGATGATAAATCGAATGATTCGTTGTTTGGTCATTTACCAATTATTCAAGATGATATTCTTTTTGTAAGTATTCTATTAATTCTGCGCCTGCAATTTTTAATGCTTCGTCATTACCCAGTATTCCTTTTTTTGTACCATGCATATACACTGCAAAAATGGAAAGCTCCTGAAATAATTCATTATCACTTGTGCGTAAAGAAGGATTGTAGCTTAATCTTTTTATTTCGTCATTTTTTCCTTCCGAGCCTAGAAACACAGCCGGGTCAAAAATTTTTGATGCTATTTTTTTGTATTCTGTAAATTCTGTTTCATTAACTGATTCCAACAGGCGTATCAGCGGAAATTTTTCATAATAGGTCATAATTTTATTTGAAGTACTGAGATTTCTAATTAATCTGAAATTGCCTGAGTTTTTTAGTTGCTCAAAAGTCCTGCTATTGGTTGATAATGGGTATAGCCGTGGCGCAAGCCTGGCCAGGTAATATAATTTGTCGGTATTATTTGCCAAAAGCAGAGGAGTATGCAAAATATTAATCAAACTGTCCATCATGACAAGACCGGTTTGCACATGCAAAATATGTTTTGATAAAACTTCCTGGTCGCTTTTGAGGTCTGCAACCAGCGATTCTATATACTGCTTTTCTCTTTGGTGTTCAATTACATGTTCTAATTGATATTCAGCTAAAAAACCACAGAACACCGCCAGAAATAACATTAAAAATTCCCAGAAATAGTTTTTCCAGTTTTTCTTTCCATGTGCAGCGTGTGAGTGATGATGTACTTCCATGTCTTGTTCAGTTTCAGGTTTCGGTTCAGCATTAGAAATCAACGAAGCAGATGAACTGATGTCATCAGGAATATTTTTCTGCTCCTTGTTTGATTCGATGTTTTTATTTTCTTCCATACATTATTTCAGGTGATATACTTTACGCAGCTCCTGCAATAACTTTTGATTGGCTGTCATATAATCTTTCATGGCCAGAGTACGGGTTGACACAAGCATTTGTTTATAAAACAAGATCATATTGGTTGCTTCACTTCTGTCAAAAGAGGAGAGATTTAATATGCCGGCTTTAATATTGGTATTACCTGTACGGTACCGGGCAATTAACTCCATGTTATACCCGGTTTCATCCAGCTTTCTTAATTCATTCATCCAGTTAAAGTCGTAATGTTTTAAACTGAATTGCTTAATGGGGCTGGCGAAGAACTGGTACTCCTGATCATTTCTGTCACGTACATTGTTGATATAAACAGCAATTTCTCCAAACAACTTTTGCAGTGACGCACTTTTAAAATACCTGAGTGAACCCGAGCCTTTGAGCTGATTCAGAATCCCATCCTTTGGCTCAAAGGAATAGCTCGTGATCAGATACATGACAACAGTATAGGCAGGGTAAAAATCTCTGGATAAATTTGTTAAGGAGCTGTCTCTGATATAACTCACCAAATAATCACAGTCCTTTTCTTTTCCCAACCGTCCGCTTATTTTATTTGCAAACACAATGGAGTCAGCATAAAATTCATCGTACAATGCTTTGGCATATTCTTTCTCTCTGTCACTTTCAATTTTATGTTCCAGCTGATACTCTGCAAAGAATCCACAGAACACAGCGAGGAACAGCATTAAAAATTCCCAGAAATAAGTTTTCCAGTTTTTCTTTCCGTGTGCATTATGTGCATGATGATGTACTTCCATATCTAGTTCGGTTTCAGGTTTCAGGTTGCTGGTTACAGGTTGTTGTTCAGCCTCAGGAATGGTTTCATCAGTTGCAACTTCGTTCAACTGTTCTTCATTTATTTCTTCTATGTTTTTGTTTTCATCCATTTATATAAACAAGCTGTGTTTGTATGATCATTGAATTAATCAGTTGTTGGTTTAATTCCCAATTGTTTTAGAATCAACTTTTCCATTTCAACACAAATACTGCGGGCATCAATATAAGCGCTGATGGCTCTTTTCAACCTTTCCAGTCTTAATGTGAGAGCGGCACCCATGGTATTGCGAAAAACAACAGCATCATTTCCTGTGAGAATATCCTGGTGAGAGATTATTTTCTGCATCCTGGAAGGATCAGAATAATTGCCGCTGTCGAGATAAAGCTGGCAGGTAAGATCATAACTTTTATAAAGAGCGGGAATAAAGAGCTCTGTATAATATTTTTTTTCAAAATCCTGGTTGCGGTATTGTGCAAAGTTGGTGATGCGTTCATACGCCATCATTTTTTTAAGAAATTCAATATTGCCAATAAATCGCAATGAACCGGAAGATTTCATTTGCTCATAGGTTTCTTTCCGCACCAAAAAATTTCTGATCCAAACAGGTCCCATTTGTTTTGCAAATGCCCCCCTGTCAATTGTTACACTATCTTCCAGTAACCAGTTGACCAATGAATCATGATTTGCAATAATGATATTGTTCTGTGCCATGACCGAATCAAGGCTTATAATATTAGTCCGTACATCTACCAACATACTTTGCAAAAATTGACGGGCTCTGTCTCTTTCAATCTTATGCTCCAATTGATACTCTGCAAAAAAACCAGAGAGCACAGCGAGGAATAACATGATAAATTCCCAGAAATGTGATCTCCAGTTTTTCTTTCCGTGGCTTTCGTGTGAATGATGATGCACTTCCATATCTTTTGTTTCCTGTAATAGATGTTGAACATTTGAAGGTTGTGATGGAGAAAATTCTTCGGTCTGCCTGCTTTCACCTGCTGTATTTTGCAGCAATAAAATTTTTTCAGGATCATTTTCCTCTAATGGATATTTCTCTTCCATGCAGCAGCAGTTGATTTTGGGCGGGTATGATCAAAAAAGGAATTGCATGGAATGGATAAGAATTCCTAAGATAAACAGGTTTTACTAAACTTTACAGTAGTATTTGCCGGAGTGAAAGGGGAAAACAGGTTGACAGCATTCTTAATCTACCACCTCATAGATCATAACAGGCATTGCTTTATTTTTTAATACAACTGCATCAACTTTTCTGCAATTAAAAGATTCTTTTACCTGCTCATATGTTTTTTCGCTGATCATGATCTGGCCGGGACCGGCAACAGATTGCAACCGTTGTGCTGTGTTCACCGTGTCGCCAATAACGGTATAATCTAAACGCCTTAAACTGGCTGAACCAATATTTCCTGAAATCATTTCGCCTGTATTAATGCCAATAGAAACATTGGGTATAAAGGAAACACTTTCAGAAAAGGGTGGTAGTTGGCTGATCTTTGTTCTAACTGCCAGGGCAGCATCCAGCGCTCTGTCTAAATGAAAATTGCCTTTAAAAACCGCCATGATGGCATCGCCTATAAATTTATCAATATAACCGCTCTGCTGAATGATCTCTTTTACAATTACATCAAAATAACTGTTCAATAATTTCACAACCGTATCAGGACTTTCGTTTTCGCTGATGGAAGTAAAACTGCAGATGTCGATAAACATTACAGTAGCTTCTACCGTTTCATTGGCCAGCAGCGATGTTTCAAATTCACGGCCACCCATAAAGTTGAGCACCGTTTCATCCACATACATCTTGAGGATATTATTTTCTTTAATGGCTTTTAAGGTTTCTTTGATCTGTAATACATGCTTCAATGTTTTTTCCATGGTAAGCTGCAAGTCATCAAAGTTCACCGGCTTGGTAATAAAATCAAATGCTCCACGGTTCATGGCTGTGCGGATGTTTTCCATATCGCCATAAGCAGATACAATCACTGACTTAATTAACGGGTTAGATTCAGCTAAGCGGCTAAGCAGTGTTAAGCCATCCATTTCGGGCATATTGATATCGCTCAATACAATATCAATGTCGGGGTGCTGCAGAATTTTTTCTAATGCATCATTTCCATTAACAGCAAACACAAATTCATATTGCTGTTCCCTTATCTTTTGGCGGAATTTTTGTTTAATGAGCACTTCCAGGTCAGCCTCATCATCGGCCACTAAAATTTTTGCCATTAGCTGATGGTTTTGAGTTTTTCTTTTAAAGCGGTAAAGTCAACGGGTTTGGTTAAAAAATCATCGGCACCTAATTCTTTGGCGATGTTAAAATTTTCCGCATCGCCATAAGCAGTGATCATCATTACAACAGGTGGTGGCTTGTGATATTTTTGTTTAATATGTTCAAGCAACTGCAAACCACTCATGCCGGGCATATTAATGTCGGACAAAATTAATACCGCTTCGTGTTCGTGGCGATTAAGGTAAACCAATGCTTCTTCGCCTGAAAAGGCGAATACAAAATCGATTTCCCCGGTTTTGATTTCTTTGCGAAAGCGTTGTTCAAAAAGGGTTTGAACATCTTTTTCATCGTCAACCACTAAAATTTTCATTGTTTGAATATAAGTTTTATACAGGTAATATAATAATGAATTCTGATCCTGTGCTTTCTTTCCCAGCCTGCTCTGCCTCTTCGTAAGAAAGGGTTTCTACTTTCAATTCACCGCCATGTGCTTTTACTATATCATAGCTCAAACTCAAACCCAACCCTGTTCCCTGTCCTGTTGGTTTGGTAGTAAAGAAGGGTTGAAATATTTTATCTAACACTTTTTGAGGAATGCCATTGCCATTGTCTTTTACTCTTATTTCAACTTTCCCATTCAACTTTTTTGTAGTTACTGAAACCGAGGGTTCATAGTTTTGAATGCCTGACTTCTTTTTTTCATCCACCACATAAAAGGCATTCGTAATTAAATTAAGAATGACCCTTCCTATATCCTGCGGAATAATATTGATATTCCCAATGCTGTTGTCAAAATCAGTTTTTAATGTGGCGTTGAATGATTTGTCCTTGGCTCTTAACCCGTGATAGGCCAGCCTTAAATATTCATCAGCCAGTGCATTGATATCAGATGGTTCTTTTTGTCCGCTGCTGCTGCGGCTGTGCTGCAGCATTCCTTTTACAATAGCATCGGCCCGTTTGCCATGATGATGTATTTTTTCTTCATTCGCTATTACATCGTTGGCAATTGCTATTACATCATTCATATTTCCTTTATTAATCTCCTCTTTCATTTCTGTCAGTAATTCCTTGTTTACTTCAGAAAAATTATTTACAAAGTTTAACGGGTTTTGAATTTCATGGGCAATGCCGGCAGTGAGTTCACCAAGCGATGCCATTTTTTCCGATTGTATCAACTGATCCTGCGTCATCTTTAGTTCATTCAACGCAAGTTGAAGTGATTGATAGGACTGGGCATTGTATAAAGCTGCAGATGTATAAGAAGCCAGTGTTTTCAGGATATCTAAATGGTGTTCGGCATATGCATTTTTTTCATAAGACTGAACAGAGATAAGACCAATAATTTTATCCTTCACCTGCAAGGGAAGATAAATAAGTGAATTTGGATTTTTCGGCATACTGCCATCTTCAAGAATGACTAAAGCCGGAACGGTGTAATCTATATCAGTCAGATATTTTGAAAATTCTTTTTGTATATCATTTATGAACACCTCTTTATTGTTTTCAATACACCAAACTGCCAGTTGGCTCTTGTCGCTCATTTTCCGTTCGTAAGGCTGGTAACGTTTTCCTTCTTCTATCGACAGCCTGTACTCAATAGATGCTTCTTCAGGTTTATAAATTCCAATACCAAAAACGGTTGCATCCATCAGTTGATTCACATTTTCATAAACGGTATTTAATATTGTATCAAGGTCAAGGGTAGATGTAATATCCTGTCCGATCTTACTTAACACAGACACACTGTTATAAGATTGTTCAAGTTCTCCGGTTTTCTTTTCCAATTCTTCATTCTTTTCCTTCATTACTACATTGGTAAGGCGGTTGATTTCTGCTTCTTTCTGCAACCTTTCCATTTCATATTGTATGTTCAGGTATTTTTGTTTGCTTTCCTGTTCATCTTTAAAAACTTCTGTTTTGAATTTATGATAAAGCTTATAGTGTTTTACAAATGACTGAATATCTTCTTTGCTCTCATACAATTCTGCCAAAGCTTCATGCGCCTTATAGATCATGGCTTTGGCTTTAATGTCTTCAGCCACTTTCAGCGATTCCAAAAAATACTCTTTGGCCATTTCTGCATCCTTCTGAAGAAACAATATTTTTCCCAAATGCAATAAACAATCCGCTTCACCTACTTTATAATTAATTTCCCTGCTGTTAGAAAGACTTTGTGAAAAATATTCTTTTGATTCATCCAACCGGTTTTGTTTAAAAAAAAGATTGCCAATTGTAAAAAGCGAATCTCCCTTCATGATCTTTTGAGAAGATTGTTCACTTAACCGGAGACACTGAAATGAAGCTTCGTAAGCTTTTTCCATTTGCCCGTCATTCAGATATATTTCAGCCATACAATCCAGCACTCTTGGCTGAAGATCATTAGAGGCGTTGATTTCCTTACTCAAAGTCAAGGCTTTTTCAAGAAATTCCAGGCCTTTTTTATGATCTCCGAGAACAACACCATACACATATCCGGCCCCGTTTAAAGCATATGCCTGTGCCTCCTTATTTCCAACTTCTTCACTGCAACGTAATCCTTTCAAAAAAAAGTCAAGGCTTCTTTCAATATCACCCATATAATAATATAATGCACCGATTGAAACATACGATTGTGCTTCTCCACTTTTCTCTCCGATCTCTGAAAACATATCCTTGGCCTGGAAGGAAAGGGTTAATGCAGTTTCGAGGTTAGACAGATACCGATGGCTCACACCCATATTACGTATAGCGTAAGCCAATCCTTTCTGATACGAATTATCTTCAGCAAGTTGTTTTGCTTCGCTGCTTAATTCAAGCGCCAACTTGGGTTGTGTAATATGCACTTCCCATGCCTGTTTATTTAATTCATCAATCCTGCTGATAGTTTCTACTGCAGCAGTTTCTTTTTCAATAACAATTTCATCCATAATTATTTTTTTAACTCAATGGTATTTGAATAATAAACTCACTTCCCTCTCCCTCCTTTGTTTCCACTTTCAACTCGCCTTCATGTGCTTTTACAATATCATAGCTCAAGCTCAATCCCAAACCTGTTCCCTGCCCAGTTGGTTTTGTAGTAAAGAAGGGTTGAAATATTTTATCTAACACTTTTTGAGGAATGCCATTGCCATTGTCTTTTACTCTAATTTCAACTTTCCCATTCAACTTTTTTGTACTTACCGAAACCGTAGGTTCATAATTTTGAATGCCTGACTTCTTTTTTTCATCCACCACATAAAATGCATTGGTAATTAAATTTAAAATGACCCTTCCTATATCCTGTGGAATGATATTGATGTTGCCGATCGTTTGATCAAAATCTGTTTTCATGGTTGCGTTGAACGATTTATCCTTTGCTCTCAGTCCATGATAAGCTAACCGTAAATATTCATCCGCCAGTTTATTAATATCGGTTG
>JANMOR010000087.1:0-3920 GCA_031369435.1 Chitinophagaceae bacterium | reverse complement strand
TATTATGGCAATGAAATTTTAATGACAGGTCATACTTCACCAAATGAAGGTTACGTGCGGCAGGATTTTCCCGGTGGATGGGAGGGTGATGCTTCCAATAAATTTATTGAAGCCGGAAGAAATGCAAAAGAGAATTCGATTTTTAATTATATAAAGAAGTTTGCCAACTTCCGTAAGTCATCATCAGCTATTAAAACAGGAAAGATGATGCAGTTTTATCCCATTGATGGGGTGTATGTTTATTTCCGGTACGATGCCAATCAAACCATCATGTGTGTAATGAACACAAACGATAAACCTATGACCATTGATCTTGCCCGCTTTGCAGAACGTTTAAAAGGTTTCCAGGTTGCACATGACATAGCAGCGGGCCAGCAATTTCAATTAGAAAAGACAATGACGCTTATGCCGATGTATAATTTGGTGCTGGAGTTGAAGTAAAGGAAAGAAAAATTGCTTTTATTACTGTTTTTCAACTTAGTTATAAACTACTACTATGATAAAAGGCCCTGATCAATTTTACGACCAGGTTATTTCTGATGTTATGAAAAGTAAAGACATCTGTGTGGCAGTGGATGAACATCTGAATTACATTGCATTAAACCAGGTTGCTTTTACTTATCTTCATATTAAACAAGATGATTTGCTGGGAAAAAATGCTATCCAGGTTTTTCCGGAGATCATAGCTTCCAGGAATCATAGGAACATTTTAAAGGCACTCTCTGGAAAATTTATTGCAGGTGAATTGATTGAAAGCAGGATGGGCGATATACTTGAAACATCTTATACACCTGTTATCTTTGATAAAGAAGTGAAGGCAGTTATTTTAAATGCTACTCTGCATACGCCCTAAAATAAAACAGCATATTTAAAGTAAACTCGTCCACATCACCTTCGATCCATATTTGCCCCAATCTTTCATTGCTTTTTGCAGATCTTTTTCATATACCTGCCATGTAACCGTTTTTCCTTTTTGTTTTGGATTGAGTATTGCTTCAGTTGGTTCTTTTAATTCAACTTTTGTTGCAAACCAGGTGATTTGTAAACGGGGCACAGCTAATCCTAAGATCATGCCGGGCAGGCCACCAAAGCTTTCAGGACCGCTGCTCACAGTGATCTCATCAGTATAGAAAGCAACAATATAAACCGAGTCGCAGATCTTTGTTACAGCTTTACGGCATTCAAAACCTGCAATCAATCTTGTTTCGTTGCTGATCTTCCATTCATAGTTTTGCAAACTGTCTTTCACCAAATAGGTCTGTTCAAAAATATCCCGTTGCAATAAAATCTGGTTGTTCTTTATATCCTTAACGGTTACATCTGTTTCGCTGGGTTTGCGCCCCCACATATATTTTACATCTGTATTTTCTTTCGCCAGTTTATAAACGCTTTTGGTTTCATTAAAATCGAGATAATATATTTCATTCACCATTTTCGGGAATACCTTTTTCATTTCAACCACCCATGGACTTTCATCATCTTCCTTGTCGTAAAAAGAAAACTGGTTCACTCTTTTTTCAAATTCAATATGTCCGCTGCTGATAAATTTTACCTGTGCAATGGAGGCTGAATGAACACTGAAAAGGATTGCTATTAAGAGAAAGTATTTCATGCTTTAGAAATTGTTTGAAGGTTTGCCGTTCTTGGTAAAGTTCCATGTGAGTGTAAGCAATGCATAACGACGGATATTCTGGAATGTATTTTCTGAAATAAAGTTGCTGCTGATGTTCCGCTCAATACCCTGGTTCTGGTTGAAAATATCATTCACTGAAAGTTTGATTTCAAATGCATCTGTTTTGGTGAATGTGCGTTTGAGTGATGTATTAATGATGATCACATTCTGTTGATTTTGGAAAGCGGTGCTTTTTTGATAGATATTCATTTCTCCGGTGAGATCAAAATACAATTTCTGCTTTTTGAATTTCATGGATAGATAAGGGTAGGAGTTGAGTGTCCAGTACTTTGTGGCGATTGATTTATTTAATGATGAAATGGAATAGTTGTACGATGGTTCAATACTGAAATCAAAACTGATCCATTTGTCACTCCATTTGCCTAAGCCAATACCAAAGCCGATCCTGTGGTTATTGCTGACATTTTTTTGCCCATTTACAATATTTACTAGTCGGCTGGTAGAACTGTTTGTTCTGAAATTAAAATTAATCGAAGGAGCGATTTCAAATCCGTACATGGCCCAAACAGAACCATTATAATTGCCATTGATATTAATTGCCTGGTTCACTCTTATTCCAGAGTCGATCTTGTTAGAGCTGCTGATAGCATTATTGGTAAAAGAAAAATTACCTGAAAGATAAAAGTTCCGGCTCTTGATGATTTTATAATCGTTCATGTTAACCGAAAAACTATGACGGAAAGCCTGCTTCAGCAAAGGATTACCAATAGTAATATTGATCGGATCTATATTATCAATGATTGGATTGATCTGTTGCATGCTGGGGTTCTGTGTACTGCCGGCATAGGTAAGCGAAAAACTCTTTTGCTTTTTAGGTGTAAAACGGATGGTTGCCTTTGGCAATAAATTGTTGAAAGCAATATTCCGGTTATTCCCTTTTGTAATTTCCTGTAGGCCAAAATTTGTACGTCCTACCGAAGTGCCGACAGAAAACATATATTTCTTTTCTGTAAACCGGAAAGAAAATCCACCACTATGATCATCAGCACGGTAAAGGAAATGATTGCTTAATGTGTCAACCATTGCAGTGTATTTATCACTTGCAATTGGTTTTTCAAATGTGTTGCGCTGTGCATCACTGCGGCTGAAATTATTTCGGTATGTTAATTCTAAAAACAATTTCTTGCTGAGGGGCTCCGTATAAACCAGGTTGTTTTGAAATATCTGCTGGCGTTCTTTATTTGTTTTGTTCTGGTCAAGATCCTGTTCCCTTACAGGTTGCCCGTTTTCATCAAAGAAACCGGTGTTGGAAAACAGGAAACCATTTCCTGTTTTTGCATTATTGCTCCAGTTACCTGTATAGCTGATTGTTCTTCCTTTTTTATTGAGTCGTTTACGCCAACTGATTTCTGAAGTAAAATCACGGTTCTCTGTTATACTCTTTGTTGTGCGGTTTGTTTCATTGATAATAATATTGTTTTCACTGATTGATTGACCTATATAGTTGTTTTCCTTCTCGCCATTCACAATAGAACCACTTGCTTTTACTTTTAATGAACTGCTAGAATCAATCTGCCATTCATAAATAGCATTCAATTTATTTCTGCTGCGGAAATTGGTAAACTTCTCAATGGTATTGTTGGAAAAACTGCTGTCGGGTAAAATTGTTTGTGTAAAGCTTGTATTACGGCCGGTTACATGCTGGTCGTTAAACTGGTAACTGCCGTTGATGCTGTTTTTATCTTTGTTCCATTTGTTGATATAGACTATTCCTGCAGCTGTTGCCTGAGGCAAACCTTTTCCATCGCTGAATTCATCGCCCTGGTTCCAGAACATCATGCCGCCATCGTCCATTACCTGCATATTGTCATTGCTGTTAGAACCGTAGTTGCGTTGTTCGTTCCAGTTCAATCCTTCAAACGAAGTGTTGCTGTTGGTGATATAAGCAGCAATTTTCTGTTTCTTTTTAAAGGCATTGACCATAGCCTTTGCATTGAGATATTTATTGAAATCGGAGCCTGCTTCAATTTTGCCAAAGTATCCTTTCTTTTTATCATCTTTTAATTCCAGGTTGATGGTTTTTGTTTTTTGTCCGTCATCAACACCGGTGAATTCAGACTGTTCACTTTTTTTATCAAACACCTGCACTTTGTCTACTACATCTGCACGGAGATTTTGTGTTACAACTGCAGGGTCATCGCTGAAAAACTCTTCACCATCAACTAATATTTTTTCTACTTTTTGCCCTTGTGCAGTTATTTCACCTTTGGAGTTCACCTGCAGGCCA
>JANMOR010000084.1:0-4152 GCA_031369435.1 Chitinophagaceae bacterium | reverse complement strand
TAACCGATCCTACTTTTGGTGGTGTAACGGCATCGTTTGGTATGCTGGGCGATTTGAACATAGGTGAACCCGGCGCCCTCATTGGTTTTGCCGGCCCCCGTGTAATTAAAGAAACCATCAAGAAAGATTTACCCGAAGGTTTTCAACGAAGTGAATTTTTGCTGGATCATGGATTTCTCGATTTAATTATCGACAGAAAAGATATCAAACAAAAGCTGGGAGTATTGTTCAGCTTATTTAAGAGCTGATGTTTCGATTATATATTTGCAATCAATAGAAGTTGATCAGCTTGTATTGATTGCTTTTTCTTTTTAACAGGTTAGGTATGCCATATTTATTTCTTCACTTGCGGAAAACAGACATGCAAGAAATATGGCATACCTTTTAATGAGTAGATTATTAATATGGAATCAAAAAACCGCTCGGCCTTTCATGAATACTACTTTGAAGATAAGTTGGTAGCTGGGATGGTATTGGCCGGAACGGAAGTAAAATCGATCCGTGAAGGAAAAGTGAGCTTCAGCGATTCGTATTGTTTTTTTGATCAACATGAACTTTGGATCAAAGGATTGCACATAGCTGAATATAAATTCGGCACTACCAATAACCATATGGCTGTACATGATCGTAAGTTGCTGCTCAATAAAAAAGAGATCAGGAAGTGGGAAAATAAGATCAAGGAAAAAGGATACACTGTTATTCCCTTGCGCATATTTTTTACAGAAAAGAATCTGGCAAAAATGGAAATCGGATTAGGCAAAGGAAAAAAACTCCACGATAAAAGGGAAACCATTAAAAACCGTGATGCCGAGCGTGACATGAAACAATATCTTAAATAAATATCCTTCTCCCGGTAAACAAACTATGACCAAAGAACAACTGCTCCACGAACTGCAACACGATACATGGGTCATGATGAAACCCTCTCCCATTCATGGCAACGGCGTTTTTGCATTAAGAGATATTCCAAAAGGTCAGCGTGGATTGTTTTCTAAAAACATTGGCGAGTGGATCAAAATTGAAAGAAGTGAAATTGATGCACTGCCTGCATACAGTAAAGAGTTGGTTGAAACCTACTGCCTGTTTGATGAAGATCATTACTATGTGCCCAACTACGGATTTAAAGTAATGGACATTGTGAATTTCCTGAATCATGCAGAACCTTCCAATATCATGTCCATTAACGATGGCGAAGATTTTGAAACGCTTCGTGACATCAAAGCCGGCGAAGAATTATTGATTGATTATGGTGAGATTGTTGAAAGCGAAGAATAAAAAAAACTTTGGCAAAGTTTAGTCATACTGAAGATTATCAATTAGGTTGAATGAACTTTGCCAAAGTTGAAAAAATAGTTGATGAATAACTTTTATTAAAACCTATACGTTAACCCTGCTTTATATCCTTCATTGAATACTTTAAAGTTTTGATTTTTATCAAGGCGCTGGAATCCTCTTTCATACGCAACAGTAATACCAATTCCATTTTCAAACTCAAAACCAGCACCGCCAGCAATACCCATATCCCAGCGGTTGAATTGTTCGGTAATATCAAGGTCTTTGTTTAGCAATGAAAACCCAAGCACCGAAACATCTGCTCTAAGGTTATTATGAACTAAGTAAGAAACCTGCGGACCTGCAAAGATCTGCAAACCTGCTACAGGCTTAATTTTCAGCAGAACAGGTAAATCAATATAATGCATTTGTGAAGTAGCTCTTGCATTCAATGCTTCAATCTTTAAATCAGCAATGGTAAGATTTCCCTTCAATCCATATCCACGTTGTGTGTAAATCAATGAAGGTTCAATTGAAACAAAATTGCCAAGAGGAAGATTTACGCCGGCACCTGCATAAAAGCCGGTTCTGTTCCTGGAAGTAACATAACCATCAGTTACATCTATTAACTGATCAAGGGATTCTTTGGCTTCACCTTTCCAGGTTGATTGTACAGCACCAACTTTAATGATCGGTTTTATCTGGGCTGTAGTAGTAAATGTTGCTGCTATAAAAACAAGCAACAAGGAAGAGTATTGAGTAGTCATGTAAATGGTTGCAGGATTTTATAGCCTGTTGTCTTTTCATATTAGAAAAGTGCGCCAAAGATTTGAACTGCTCACTAATCTTTTGTTAATGGATTGCATTAACAAACCATTGTGCAACGAAACAATGAGTGATTGCTTCTTGCGCAATCACTCATTGTTATTATTCATCATTTATATTCTTATTTCCGTCTTACGAGGTCGTCAGACGGAGCGGCAACATTTATCATCAAAACAACTCCGGTTGAGCTCCGGGTTCTTCCTTCACCCATTCCATTTCAATACTCTTATTAAAGTCTGTGATCTTTGCCCCCACTGCTTTCCAGCCCATCAACTCAGCAACCTTTGCCAGTTTTATTTTCGCTTTACGTACCTGTGCACCTCTCCCACTTTGCATAGCCAGGACCGGTTCGTCATCAGTTGTTACAGCTTCTAAATAATTCTTATCGCCTTCTTTAATAAAGAAAAATTTATTGCGCAATGTGGTGGTTTCAATTTTAAAACGTTTCACATTGTACTGGAGTTTATCATTGTCGAGGTAAACAGCAGTAATAATTTTCTCCGGTTTAAATAATTCAATCAGTAATACAGTTTCCGGATCAAATTTCTGTGTGAGTTCCTGGTCAGTGATTTCATAATTACCATCACGGTAAATCACTAATACTTTATCATCGGGTTCAAACTTGCCAAGGTATAGTCCTTTCTCTTCAGTGGTTAACCGCCCAAACTTATCATCGAACCACATTTTCTTTCCGCTCAATGTTGATTTACCTTTCTCTTTAAACTTCACACTTTTGATGGGATACTTGGTTACCTGGTTGCCCATGCTGCTTCGGCCTTTAATATCGAGTTCTTCAAAATAAAAATCAAACTCTTTGTTACGTGCAGAACAGCCAGGTGTTAACACCACTTTCACCACTTCAGCTTCACCGTTGAGGTTTACAGTAAAGTAATGCACTTTACTTTTTTCATCACCTTTGGTGAGATCATATTCCTTATCCCTTGTAATACCCGTTACATTGAAACGCTTGGCATAACTCACTCCTGCCTTTCCATCGGCATAGATCATGTTATAGGTGGTACGCTCATCATTTTTCTGGAACACGGCTGCATGAATAATGTCTTTGCCGATATATGCTTTATCTCCCACCTTCACCACTTTCATCAGTCCACGTTTGGTAAATACAATGATATCATCAAAGTCGGAGCACTCACAGACAAACTCATCTTTCTTCAACGATGTACCAATAAACCCATCTTCACGGTTCATATACAATTTCGTATTAGCAATGGCTACTTGTTTAACCTGTATCGTTTCAAACGGTTTGATCTCTGTTTTACGTTCACGACCCTTGCCATATTTTTTCAACAGGTTTTCATAATACGCTACAGCAAAATCAACCAGGTTCGCTAAGTCGTTTTTCACCTGTTTAATATCTGCTTCCAGTCCTTTGATCTGTTCGTTCAATTCATCAATATCCAAACGATAAATACGACGTACAGGTTTCTCTGTGAGCTTAACAATATCTTCTTTGGTAATATCCCTGCGGAGTTGTTTCTTGAATGGAACAAAAGCTATATCAATGGCAGCAATTACTTTCTCCCATGTTTCATGTTTCTTCTCCAGTTCTTTGTAGATCTTTTCTTCAAAGAAAATTTTCTCCAGTGAAGTGTAATGCCATTTCTCCTGCAGTTCAGCCAACTTAATTTCCAGTTCTTTCTTCAGCAAGTCTTTTGTTTGATCAGCAGAATATTTCAGCAGATCAGTAACTGCAAGAAACTGTGGTTTATCCTTAACAATTACACAGGCATTAGGCGAAATAGAAATTTCACAATCAGTGAATGCATACAACGCATCAATGGTAATGTCTGGTGAAATGCCCGGTGCCAGGTCAATCTGCACTTCTACTTCAGCAGCAGTATTATCCGTAACTTTTTTGATCTTGATCTTTCCCTGGTCATTTGCTTTTACAATGCTGTCCATTAATTGTGTTGTAGTAACACTATACGGCACATCTTTGATCAACAATGTTTTTTTATCCAGCTCTTCAATATGTGCACGAACCCTTACTTTTCCTCCACGCTTACCATCATTGTAATTGGCTACATCAATCAT
>JANMOR010000670.1:0-2522 GCA_031369435.1 Chitinophagaceae bacterium | reverse complement strand
GTTTTTGCTGATAGGTTGCTGTTTGAAAATCGTTCAATGCTACCCAATATGCTTTGTATTTTATAGAAGGCACTTCGTTGATACTGTAACGCAGATTAAATAAGGCAACGCCATGCCCCATTACCAGTACATCTCTGAAGTCACGTAAAGTCAAAGTGTTGAAACGATCCCTGAAATATGTATTACCTCTCCTGTCGTGACTGAACCCAACATAATTTTCGCCCTGTATCAGGTATGGTTTAAACTTACTGGCAGGCAACACATCCATTTTACTCATGATATATACAATGCCGTTACTGGTTTTAATCGTTTTTACAATTGCTGATTTCTGCACCGGCAGCTTTGTACCAAATTTTGACACAATGGTATCAGGAATAGAATTGGGACTATATACAGTATCTATTGCAAAATCTTTTACTACGTTCCAGCTGGTTACAAGTTTATTACTATCGGGGGTATTGGTTACAAAGTAGGGTGTATACTTGGCTACTTCTGCATCCCATGCTGCATCGGTGAGCATAAACAAGGTATATTGTTTTTCTTCCCGCTTCAGATCATACACCCTGTTCCAGAACAGGTTGGTGTAAACAGAATCAGAATTCGGCTGATAGATGGGTTCACCAGTTACTGGATTTATACCAATGATAATGGCATTGGTTAAATCAAACACATTTCTGAAAAGCGACAACATAAATGTTTTTTGCTTTACAGGAGCATCAGCACTATTGCTTAAGAACTCCCAGCTGTTGTCGAGTGCAGGTAAAAATTTATCAATTTGATGAACCAGCCCATTCGATGTATATGTATCAGCTACTTTAATCGTCGCATCTTCAATTTTTAATGCCAGCATATTATTATACTTACCATTGATCATCCCTATCCTGGTAAGTTTTGTAATATCCATCGTTCTGTAAAGCTGGGTGGCAATATGATTGCCGATGAATTTTTTCAATTTAACCGGATCATTAACAACGGTTGCATCTAATGAAGCAAGGGCGCTGTTTACCGGGGCAAAAACTGTATAGTTTTTTGATGAGCTGATGACTTTATCATAACCTGTTTGAACCAGGTATTTCGCAAACGTACTCAGTTCGGGATTGCTGTTCACCAACTCCAATAAATTCATTTTCAGCTTTGCATCTGTGATCCCGTTTTGATCATCTTTCATTTTGTTGCATCCGTAAAACAACAGCATCATGAGGCTTATCGAAAACAATTGTAAACTTTTATACCTGCACTTCATTTCTGTCAATTTATTTTTTATCGTTTTTATCTTTCTTTCAGAATTCAAATTAGAAATAGATCATTTCACCAGTTGGTCTGAACCTTGGCAATATCTGGTTTTGATCAATCGGAATAAAATGAATCATATCCAGGTTGTTATTATTCTGTGTACCTACCAATGGCGTAATACGAATAATCTGTTGCTGCGTTGTGGTAAATTCAATTACACCTACCTGTCGTGCGGCCCATAAATTACTGGTATTCTCCGTATAACGTTTCCAGCCAATTGCCTCCAGTTCTGAATCTGTACCTGCGGGTCTTGTATCTGTAAAATTCATGGTGCGTTGCATGATTACACCATTTACTGATACCTGGCAAAGCATATTAGAACTGCTTGATTGTTTTTGCTGACGATAACATATCCACACTTTGTACTTTCCTTTTACAATTGGTGGTGTACGCATTTCCCACCAAACAGGGCGGTTCGGCAAGCCCATTGGCAACATATTAATATCGTTGTTATAAGCGTAGTTTGTGATAGAACTTGAAGCGGAATAGGTATATGTTAACGTGTTGGTTCCGGCCAATGAACCCCATCCCCAATAATGATCTTTAATAGGATTATCTGCTTCTGTTGGTCTTGTAAAATTGTAATTTGCTTTTTTATAATAAGCAGGTAGCTTTTTAATTTCATCAAACGAAGAAACATCCCACCACAAAGGAGCAGGTTTACGGTATTTCACCATGAAATGTGCAGCTGCATCGTGCCATACACCGTTTGTAGAAGCAAGATCACTTTTATCCCTGTTTAATTTAATCCCTAATTCCAGTACGCCGTTAAATTCATCCTGGTTCAATACAACCACCTGGTCAATAAGTTTTACACTAATCACTTCCTGGGGTAATAATGTTTCATGCGTTGGCGATGAAATAATATCGCCTAAAAATTTAAGCCCCGGGCTGATGTGATAAGCCACATACATATTGAGACTATCGTTGGCATTGGCGGGGTTTCCTGTTTTGGAATACTTTGCTTTTAAAGCTGCAAAACTATTGAGCCCGCTATCGGCCAGGGCCTGGTTGCTTTCTGCAAATACAGTTAACCATCTTTTGTTTGGATCCGCATCAACTGTGTTGAGCTTTGTGTAAAAGCCTGTTGCTTTCATTGCTTCAACAAAAATGGAATAGTTGGAATTTGCTTCCAGTTGCTGTGCAATGGTTTTTACTGCAGGTCGAAGAACCTGGTCAATAATATGAATTACACCATTCCCTACTTTTATATTAGAACGCAGCACATA
>JANMOR010000043.1:0-3874 GCA_031369435.1 Chitinophagaceae bacterium | reverse complement strand
GATTATTAATGACAAAGGAGAAAGAGGGTTAGCAATATTTTACTTTATTCTTGACAAAAAGGACAGCTTACTTTCATGGACACAGATAGGTGGAAAAGGTAGCGAGGGTGGTTATTGGTTTGAGACACGGAGTAAGTTTATAAGTCACGACACATTACTAAATATTGGGGCTATTACCCAATGGCTTGACTTTGACAAAAAACAAAAAATGGAGAGGACAAAAGGCGATACGACCTTTTCATACTTGACAATTGACATCAGTGGGAAAGTGAAGGAGAAAGTTTTTAAAGAAGTTAAAGAACTCCATTTTGAGGACGAATTACCATAGTAAATATGGTTTACATCAGCTGGGCGCTCATCATAGTGATTTTTCGAATTTAGTTCGGCTGAGCATTTTCAAATACCCACTTCAACATTTATCGAACTCTATCCGTAATTTTAGCCATTTGACCTCATCATAACTTGCTGAATAACCTGTAGTGCGTATTTTGCAGATTATTACATGAAGAAATTATTATTTGCAATTACTGTATCTGTTTTTTTGTTGATGGGTGCAAAGGCAACAGCACAAACAAAACTTCGTAACGGCTGGTACCGGGCATCTATCCTGCGACCTGATGCTGCAGAAATCATTTTCAACTTTGAAGTCGTTGAAAAAGAAAGCAAGCGTCGTCTTTATATCCGCAATGGCAGTGAACGCTTATTGGTAGATGATATAAAATTGAAAGGCGATTCAGTTTTTATTGAGATGCCCTTTTTTGAATCATCCTTTAAATTAAAACTGCAAAAAGATTATTCCCTAACCGGCAAATGGATCAAAGGAACCAGTACAAAGTTTTTGGAATTACCTGTTCAATTTAAATATGGAATTAAACAACGATTTCCTGTTCAGGCAACTCCCAAAGGAACTGTCAATGGAAGATGGCAGGTAACATTCACCCGGCCCAATGGAACGGAACGGCCAGCTATTGCTGAGTTTCAGCAAAAAGGATCCAATCTTACCGGAACATTTTTAACACCTGCCGGTGATTATCGTTTTCTGGAAGGTGTTGTAAGTGCCGACAGTATGTACCTGAGTTGTTTTGACGGAAGTCATGCTTATCTCATTACCGCTCAGATTAAAGGCAATGAAATTGTAAACGGATCATTTTATAGCAGCGCTGCCAATAAAGAACAATGGCGTGCAACAAAAAATGAACTGGCAGCTTTACCCGATACTACACAACTCACTCAACTCAAACCCGGAGAAAGCAAATTAAATTTTACGTTCAAAGATGTAAACGGAAACAATGTTTCCATCAACGATGAGCGGTTTAAAAATAAAGTAGTGGTAATACAACTCATGGGCAGCTGGTGCCCCAATTGTATGGATGAAAGTAAATTCATTGGTGAGTTTTACAAACAATACAAAAGCAAGGGAGTGGAAGTAATTGCATTGGCGTATGAATACAGTACCGATTTTAACCGGTCCAAAGCCAGTGTGCAGAAATTCATTAACCGTTTCCAGATCAAATACCCTGTGCTCATCACCCCAACAACTGTAAGTGATGAACAACGTACAGAAAAAACATTGCCGCAACTCACACCCATCCGTTCGTTCCCAACTACATTGTTCTTAGATAAACAGGGTAATGTGAAAAAAATCCATCAGGGTTTTTATGGCCCGGGCACTGGTATTCATTATGAAGAATTTAAAATCGAGTTTTACCGCACCATTCAATCTTTGCTGGGAGATTAGCAGCTATTCATGTTACAGAAATGCCTGCACCGCCAGGCTGCTTCATCAAAGTTTCTTTTGGCAATCTATCTAATAGGTGAAGTAGTATATTTGCTGTCCCTGAAAAGGGGTAGACAGTATTATTAAACTTTTAAAGACTAAACTGATGGCTGCAAAGATTAAAGTTGCCAATCCCGTAGTAGAACTGGATGGCGATGAGATGACCAGGATCATCTGGAAATTCATCAAAGAAAAACTGATCCTTCCTTATCTTGAACTGGATATTAAATATTATGATCTGGGTGTTGAATACAGGGATGAAACCAACGACCAGGTAACCATTGATGCAGCTAATGCTATCAAGCAATATGGTGTTGGTATCAAGTGTGCAACCATCACTCCCGATGAGCAGCGTGTAGAAGAGTTCAAACTCAAACAAATGTGGAAGAGCCCCAACGGAACCATTCGTAATATTTTAGATGGTACTGTTTTTCGTGAGCCCATTGTTATTCAAAATATTCCACGACTGGTTACAAACTGGACAGCACCTATCATTGTTGGCCGTCATGCATTTGGTGATCAATACCGTGCTACTGATACTGTGATCAAAGGCAAAGGAAAGTTAACCATGACTTTTACTCCTGAAGGCGGTGGTGAACCACAAACCTTTGAAGTATATAATTTCAAAGGCGATGGTGTGGCGATGAGTATGTACAATACCGATGAAAGTATCATGGGTTTTGCACGCAGTTGTTTTAATATGGCGCTGATCAAAAAATGGCCTTTGTATCTCTCTACAAAAAATACCATTCTAAAAAAATATGATGGACGTTTCAAAGATATTTTTGAAGAGATCTATCAAAAAGAATTTAAAGCTCAGTATGAAGCTGCAGGAATTGTATATGAACATCGCTTGATTGATGACATGGTGGCGAGTGCTTTGAAATGGAACGGCAATTTTGTATGGGCCTGTAAAAACTATGATGGTGATGTACAAAGCGATACAGTTGCACAAGGATTCGGTTCACTTGGTTTAATGACTTCTGTATTGGTAACACCTGATGGCCAAACAATGGAAGCAGAAGCTGCACATGGTACTGTAACCCGTCACTACCGTGAGCACCAGAAAGGCCGTCCAACTTCTACCAATCCCATTGCATCCATTTTTGCATGGACAAGAGGTTTGGCTTTCCGTGGAAAGTTAGATGGCAATCAACCATTAATTGATTTCGCTAACGCACTGGAAGCAGTTTGTATTGAAACTGTTGAAAGTGGTAAGATGACGAAAGATTTAGCAATCTGCGTGCATGGCAATAAAGTAAATCATGGCGATCATTATTTGTATACAGAAGAATTCCTGGATGCAATTGATGAAAACCTGAAAACGAAGTTGGGATAATTAAATAACGGTCATCCGGTTCATATAAAGTATCAGTTGCCGGTAAGACGGTAAGTCGGGGAAGGAATAAAACACTTGTCGTCTTCCCGCCTTACCGGCATTTTTTTTGATTATCTTGCAAGCAAATCCAGCACATGAATTATATCAAACAATTGTCTGCCTTAATACTGATCATCTTTGCTTCAGCATGTGGTAATACAGAAGAGGAGAGCATAACAACTCCGCTAACAACAACTCCTGCTGATACAACAACCATACAAACAGTTCAGCAACCAATTGCACCTGTAGCAAATACAGTGGCGTTGAATCCTGCACACGGTATGCCAGGTCATCGTTGCGATATAAAAGTAGGCGAGCCATTAAACAGTAAGCCTGTTCCAGCAACAACCAACTCTCAACAACCATCCGTTATAACGCCAGCGCAAGTACCAACAACAGCAGGTAATGGAGCAAAGAATCCTGCACATGGAATGCCCGGTCATCGTTGCGATATTGCCGTTGGTGCACCATTGAACAGTAAACCCACACAGTAATCAGTATTAACATCTTTATATAAAAGGCTTCGCATGACGAAGCCTTTTTTACAGGACATCATTTTGGTATGATGAAAGAGTCATTTCTGCTCTTTTATTATAGTTGTCATGTAGTTGCCATACAACCGTTAATATTCCAATCAATGATTGGCACGATATTCTCATCCTCTCTAAAAAATATAATACAATTAATATTATGAAGAATATCTTTTTAATACTGTCAGG
>JANMOR010000035.1:0-4016 GCA_031369435.1 Chitinophagaceae bacterium | reverse complement strand
TGACCAAAACTTATGGCGGCAGCAATCTGTGAAAATGCTGTTGGGATTTCAGGATGCTATTGTTCGTTATCCCGGTTCATTTTGTATTTGGGCTTCCTTGTTACTCAATTTCGTAAAACAATATAACGAACTGGCCATAATTGGAAGTGAATTTGAGCAACAAAGAGATGTTATCCTTACGAAGTATTTACCAAATCTTGTAATGCAGGCTTCACATAGTAATAATACCGCTTTCCCGTTATTAAAGGACAAAGAAGCAGCCGCAGGTCGTACGGTTTTTTACTTATGCCGGTATTATGCCTGCCACTCACCAACAGATGATCTGCAGAAATTGTATTTTCTTTTATCCGCCAACTCAGTTTAAACAATAAAAAAAGCCATCGCCCGTTATCGAAAAGAGTACTTAAAACATTTTGAATATTAAAAAAATAATATTAGCATTGCGGTAAATTGTGAAGAATCTCCCTACGGGAATTCTTACTTTTGTCCAATATCTAATACGAAAATTAAACTCTTAACAATGAAGAACCGACTGTTAAGTTGCCTATCAATCGCCGCCCTATCCGTACTTGCTGCAAGTTGCGGCAAATCTAAATCAGCCACTAAGTCTGCAAACAATGGTCAATTAGTAGGGGCCAACTATGGTGCACCTGCTGGTATTACCAAACCTATAGGAATGGTACACATTCCACAAGGGACTTTTCATATGGGGCCCAGCGATGAAGATATCAACTATGCTTACACTGCCCGTAATCGCCAGGTTTCAATCAGCGGTTTTTGGATGGATGCTACCGAAATTACAAACAGCGAATACAAGCAGTTTGTGTTTTGGGTTAGAGATTCAATTGCTGCTAAAGCTTTGAATTATATTGATCCTAAAACAAATGCAATTGACTGGAAGAAAGCCAATGGCATCTGGAAAGAAAAGAATGTGTACGAAAAGTTGAGTTCTATGATGATGGCTCCCGATGACAGGATTTTCGGCAAAATGGAAATTGATCCTGACAAATTGATTTACCAGGAAGAGTATGTAGATTATAAAGCTGCAGCCTACCGTAAACCCAATGAACCCCGTTCAAAATTTATTATTAAAAATCCGGTAAAAGTTTATCCTGATACATTGGTATGGGTTCGTGATTTTTCTTATAGCTATAATGAACCTATGAGCCAGCGTTATTTTGCTCATCCTGCATTTGCTAATTATCCTGTAGTTGGTACTACATGGAAACAGGCAACTGCATTTTGTAACTGGCGCTCAAGATATTTAAATACTTTCCTCGAATTGAAGAATAAAGCTACAGAATCAAATTTCCGCTTACCAACAGAAGCTGAGTGGGAATATGCTGCCCGTGGCGGCCGTTCACAATCCATGTTTCCATGGGGTAACTATTATCTCCGCAACCGTAAAGGATGTTTAATGGCCAACTTTAAACCAGGCCGTGGTAATTATCCTGAAGATGGTGGTTTCTATACAGTTCGTGCCGATGCATACTGGCCCAATGATTTTGGTCTGTATAACATGGCAGGTAATGTTGCAGAGTGGACAAGTTCACTGTATTACGAAGGAGGCTACAATTTTGCGCATGATATGAATCCTGATATACGTTATAATGCAAAGGATAGTGATCCTCCACGCATGAAACGTAAAGTGGTTCGTGGCGGAAGCTGGCAGAGTGTAGGCTATTTCCTGCAAACAAGTACCCGCAACTATGAATACCAGGATACTGCAAAATCTTATGTAGGATTCCGTTGTGTAATTGATTTGCCGGCTATGTTGCGCAAAAAATAACTCACTTTAATCAACAACAATTTTTATAAACCCCAAAATTAAATCAATCGGCCAAAAGCAATGCTTTTGCAGCTTATTGTAAACATTTTCGAATCATCTTTTATTAAACCAAATCTTATGGCAGTTTCTAAATCAACCGAAAAAATCACGAACATTATTGTTTCTGCAGGTGCTGCAGTTGTAATCTTTGGCGCATGGGCCAAAATCCTTCACTTGTCTTTTGCTGATATGATGCTGACGATAGGTTTATTAACCGAAGCAGGTATCTTCATGGTATATGCTTATCTCGCAACACAAGGCTATGGCTTAAGTGATCACAGTCATGCTCCGGCAAAAGGAACACCGGCTCTTGCTTCATTAGATAAAATGTTGCAGGATGCAGAAATAACTCCTGCCAGTCTTCGCAACCTGGGCGATAATTTTAATAAATTAAATAATACAGTAGGTGGTATTAAAGATGTAAGTGATGTGGTTGCTTCAACCAGTGAGCTCAGCACTAAATCTAAAGAAGCTGCACAGGTATTAAGCGGAATGAAAGATGCTTATCAGCAGGCTACTGCAACTGTATCTTCTTTTAACCTCGCTGCAGAAGGTACCAAAGCATACCATGAGCAGGTGCAGGTAATGACTAAAAACCTCGGATCATTAAATACAATTTACGAATTGGAATTACAGGATACCAATAACCATCTTAAAACAATGAACAAGTTCTATGGTAACCTGGCACAGGCCGGTGAAGCCATGCAGGGAAGTGTTGAAGATGCTAAAAAAGCACATGATCAAATTGCTTCACTTGCCAAGAACCTGGGTACCCTGAATAATATTTATGGTAACATGATCAATGCAATGCAAGGACGTTAATTGAACCAACAGACGAACCAAACTATTTACCTGAATTAAAACCAAAATCCGAACATCATGGCACTACCTAAAGAGCCCCGGCAGAAGATGATCAACCTGATGTACCTGGTGTTAACAGCCTTGTTAGCATTAAACGTATCAGCAGAAATCATCAATGCTTTCAAAGTAGTTGATAATAGCCTCACCTCAACCAATACAGTAGTAGACAGAGCAACAGGAACGATCATGGAATCGTTCAAATTAAAACTAGCAGCACCTGAATCAAGAGCAAAAGCTGAAATATGGATGCCAAAAGCTGAGGTTGCAAACCGGTTGACAAAAGAAATTTACGATTATATAGAAGGGATCAAAACAAAAATAAAAGTTGAAGCTGGCTTTAACCCGGCAGATCCTAATTCAACATTTAAAGAAGATAATATAGATATTTCTACAAGGCTCATGGATAAGCAGGGCGAAGGAGAAAAGTTGAGAACAAAATTGGCTGAATATAAAAAAGCAATGCTTGCAATTGATCCTGAAGTTGGCAAGATGTTTGAAAAAAATCTGCCGATTAATACTGAAATCCCAAAGTTGAAAAATACAAATATGGGAAAAGTAACATGGGCTTCTTCTTATTTTCACATGACTCCAACAGTTGCTGCATTAACCATGCTCAGCAAATTTCAAAATGATGTTAAGACAACTGAGAACAGAATGGTGAATGAATTTCATAACCGTGTTGGACAGGTTGTGGTTCGTTTTGATGCATTTGAACCAATTGTTGGTGCCAGCACAACTTATTTATTCCCGGGCCAGGAAATGGAAGTAACTGCAGGTTTAGGTGCTTTCAGTAAAACAAAGCTTCCTGAAGTTTATATTTCTGGAGCCAGAGTTGATCTTAATGAAAAAGGATTGGCAGTTAAAAAAATAAAAGTAGGTAGTACAAGTGGTACTGTGAAAGTGCTTGTAAAATATACTGATCAGGATGGAAATCCACAAGAAAAGCCATATGATTTAAACTATACTGTTGGTACTGCTACTGGTGCTTTTGTAAGTGCTGAAAAAGTGAAAGTACTTTACATTGGCCTGGATAATGAATTGGCAGTAAGCGGCGGTAATGTTGGTGATGAAAAAGTAAGCGTAAGTATCAGCAACGGTACATTAAGCAAAATTGCTCCTGGTCGTTATATTTCTAAGCCATCTTCTCCAGGAAAGGCAACAGTAACTGTAAATGCTGATGGAAAAACCAGCAGCTTTGAATTCCGTGTAAAAACGGTACCTGATCCGGTTGCTATGGTTGGAGCCAGCAAAGGTGGCAGAATGCCTTCCAACCAGTTTAAAGCACAGGTTGGTATCAGGGCTGAATTAGAGAACTTCGTTTTTGAAG
>JANMOR010000712.1:0-1502 GCA_031369435.1 Chitinophagaceae bacterium | reverse complement strand
ATAGGTGAAGGCTGCCGTGTGTTCTATGGTGTAAAAGCTGTGCGTTTTTATATGGCTTCGCATTCGCAGTTGAAATATGGTGCAAGGCTGATCAACTCTTATCTTGGTAACAATGCAACCATCTCCTGTTGTGAAGTATTGAACTCATTGATCTTTCCTGCACATGAACAGCATCATAACAATTCTTTTTTATGTGCCGCAACGGTGATGGGACAAAGCAATATTGCTGCAGGTGCAACTCTGGGCAGCAATCATAACAGCCGCAGTGCAGATGGTGAGCTTATTGCAGGGCGTGGCTTTTGGCCCGGGCTCTGTGTAAGCATTAAACACAATACAAAATTTGCAACCTATACATTACTGGCCAAAGGTGATTATCCTGCTGAACTCAATATTCCTATCCCCTTTTCATTGGTGAGTAATGATGAATCAAAGAATCAACTCATGGTAATGCCTGGGTATTGGATGATGTATAATATGTATGCCCTCTCCCGCAACGCATGGAAATATGTTGACCGTGACAGGCGAACTGATAAAACACAAATATTAGAATACGATTTCCTGGCACCCGATAGTGTGAATGAAATTTTTGATTCATTACAACTGATGGAATTGTTTACAGGAAAAGCACTGCTGCAAAAACAAAATCCGGGCATTCTTTTTTCAGATGATGATTGCATCAAAGCAGGTAAACACGCTTTTGCTGTAAATGATGAACAATTAAGCATATTGGAGATATTGGCATCCGGCTTTGAAAACAGCAATCGAAAAGTGATATTGCTGAAAGTTGAACGCAGTTATTTTCTTTTTAGAGAATTGGTTGTTTACTATGCAATGGAACAGGTTTTGAAAATGGTTACTTCAAACAAACTCAAATCTTTTGATGAGCTTCTTCATCATCTACCCAAAAAACAAAAAAGAGGCAACTGGATTAATGCGGGTGGTCAATTAATTGAAGACTTTGAATTTGAACAGCTCAAACAAAAAATTGTGAGCAATAAAATAAAGAGCTGGGATGCAATACATGCATTTTACAAAACCCAGAGTTCAGCATACATCAACCGGAAACTATCTCATGCATTGGCTTCCTTATCTGAATTAACCGGAAACAAACAACTCAACAAAAAATTATTTAAAATGTATTTACAACAATACATTGATACGAAAGAATGGATGGTAAAAGGAATTTTTGATTCAAGAGCAAAAGATTACAGCAACCCGTTTCGTAAAATGGTTTATGAAACAGAGGGAGAAATGAATGTGATTACCGGAAGCCTCAAAGACAATTCATTTATACTGCAGCAGCAAACAGAATTAAAAAGAACAAAAGCAATGGTGAAGAAAATCATGAAACAATTTGCGTTGTAAATTCCTTCAATAGAAAATCCGCTTCTTTACTGAAGCGGCTTTTTATAATTATGAATTTTTTATTCTCCCCAAATATTATCTTTCCCATCAATCCATTGCTTCACTAATTCGGTAGTTACTGATTTAGGCCGTTCCAA
>JANMOR010000696.1:0-2262 GCA_031369435.1 Chitinophagaceae bacterium | reverse complement strand
CCTGAATCATCATTTTATCTGAAGCCTGAATACTGTATAGACAATCTCTATCGAATCAATCAAAATAGGTTTCAGTTATTGTATGGCTTTGCCAAACCATTAAGCGAAGAGGAACGATATGAAGTGCAGCATTTGCCAACTACTGAAAATAAAACGGCCGCAACAGAAAAAGCAAAAGAGATGGTTGGTATTTTTCCTCCAACTGCTGTGATGAAAATCCGTAATGCAAATATTCAGCAATCACCCTTGCAGTTGTTGAGTGCAGATAGTTCTGCAGCATCGCCTTTGATTACAGCTTCTATCAATCTGCAGAACAAACAAATCTATTATTTCTTTTTGCAGAAGCCGGAAAAGAAAACTGTTACATATAGTTCCTTGCCAATTCTTTTTCAACAGGCAGAAACTGAAAGAAAACAACTAGCTACTCGGATCAAAATACAAACACCCGATTTATTGATCAATACACTTGGTCCGGTGTTGGGCATTGCAGCCGATGCAGTGTGGGACGATCCTTCATTTATGCATGGAGCCATTGCATGGCGTATGCGTTTGAATGGCTGGCGTGGTGCATACGTTGCCGATGTGTTTGGCTGGCACGACCGTGCACGAAAACATTTTGATGGTTATGCTTTGTCGCAGGTAAAAACTCCGTTAACCGGTCCTGTTGTTTCCGATACGGCTTTGCATTTGGGAAGGCAACAAGAAAAACTTGGTACGTCTTTATTCAGCAGTGGATATATTTCCCGAAATCCAGGTGGTGATTTGCGTGCACATCACTACGATATGAACCTGGTATTTATCGATCAGTTATTAAATCATTTCAACTGGACAGGAGATACAGCTTATGTAAAACAAATGTGGCCATTGCTTGTTCGACATCTTGATTGGGAGAAACGAAACTTTGATGTGGATGGTGATGGATTGTATGATTCATATGCAGCTATCTGGGCAAGTGATGCATTGCAATACAGTGGGGGCGGTGTTACACATTCATCGGCGTATAATTATCGTTCAAACAAAGTAGCGGCACAGTTAGCAAAGATCATTGGTAAAGATGGAACAAAGTATGAGCAAGAAGCAACTAAAATTCTCAATACCATCAATCAACAATTGTGGATGAAGGATAAAGGCTGGTATGCAGAGTATAAAGATTTGTTGGGAAATAAATTACTGCATCCATCTGCCGGCTTGTGGACGATCTATCATGCATTGGACGAGGGAATTGCTGATCCGATACAGGCGTATCAATCATTGCAATACATCAATCAATCTATTCCGCATATTCCCATTATTGCAAAAGGTTTGAAAGACTCATCGTTGTATACTTTGTCAACCACCAACTGGCAACCTTATACATGGAGTTTGAATAATGTAGCATTAGCTGAGCTCTTGCATACGGCATTGGCTTATTGGCAGGGCGGACAAAAAGAAGAAGCGTATTTGTTATGGAAAAGTTCATTGGTGGAAAGTATGTATCTCGGTGCAAGTCCGGGAAGTATTCAGCAACTGAGTTTTTATGATGCTATACGTGGTGAGCTGTACCGTGATTTTGCTGATCCCATTGCAATGGCAGGCAGAACATTGGTGGAAGGTTTGTTTGGCATCATTCCTGATGCGTTGCATCAACGATTAGTTGTTAAACCTGGCTTACCTAAACAATGGAACAATGCTTCGATTGTTACACCGAATTTCCAATTTGTATTTAAGCATACACGTTCAACAGATGAATATGTTATAGTGCCGAAATTCAAACAACAGTTGAAGCTTCAACTCATTGTTCCTGCTTATCGGGAATCGGTTGAATCAGTTACTGTGAACGGGAAAGTGGTGAAGTGGAAAAATGTTGACAGTATTATCGGCGTACCATCGTTACAGGTTGACGCAGCATCTGCTAAGTCATACGTTGTTGTCATAAAATGGAAGGGAAATGCGTTTGAAAAACCAACCCACAAAGAAGCTTATAACAAAAAAGAATTAGTACAGGTGAAATTAAAGAATGCCATAATCACAAATGTATATCAGCCGGCGGAAGTGCTTCGAAACTTACAGTATACAACGAACATGTTATCGGGTAATTTAAACAATGCCGGTTTGAATAGTGTTTACCTGCACTTAAGGCAAGGCGATTTCAGTTGGTTGGAACCGCTAAATTTTTCGTTGATCGAAGATGAACCATTCGTTGAAACACTAACGATTACTCCCGAAACAAAATTTGAAACCATTGATCTCAGTAATCAATTCAACGATGTGGTGACGAATATT